>CAMPIG010000007.1 GCA_946886255.1 uncultured Cellvibrio sp.
CTTCACCAGCCGGGGCAGTATGGGCTGGTGTGTTTATCTTGTAAAGGGAAATTAGTGGAGCTGGTAAATAATGTTGGCATCCACCCATAAAGACTGCTTTCAGGCGACAGACGATTGCGGGTGCTGTCGGTAATGCTGTAGATAGTATGGAGCGATCATTCTCCGTCGACGATGAGGCATCTGATCACTCCTGAGTCCGGTATCAATGCTGTGTGTGACCCATACACTGCCCCATCACGGTGGGTGAGCCTGCACGAAATTGCGCATCCCACTCCACACGATCTTTGGCAAACAATACGATGGCCGTTGAGCCCAATTTAAAGCGACCCATCTCTGCACCCTTGGCTAACTCAATCTCGGCGGCGGGTGTTGCGACATAATCCGTAGTTTGAATCTGGCGTTTAATCGGCGCCACTTGACCGGCCCAGACAGTTTCAATACCTGCCACGATCATTGCGCCCACCAACACCACGGCCATGGGGCCTATATCCGTATCAAAGATGGCGGCAACGCGTTCGTTGCGGGAGAAAAGGCGTGGGACACCCTTGGCGGTGGCATCGTTAACAGAAAATAGATCACCGGGAATGGCCACCATTTTGCGCAGCTTGCCGTGATAAGGCATATGCACACGATGATAATCGCGCGGTGACAGATAAACCGTGGCGAACTTTCCTCCCGCAAATTCGTTGGCCAGGACAGGATCGCCACCCAATAATTCGAGGGTCGTATATCCCTGCCCTTTGGCCTGGAAAATTCGGCCATCAGCAATATCGCCCAATTGGCTGATGGCGCCGTCAGCGGGAAAGACGATACTTGCTGCATCGGCGTCGATAGGGCGTGCCCCGTCTTTCAAGGCGCGGGTAAAGAAGTCATTGAAGCAGGCATAAGCCAGCGGGTTTTCTTCTTGCGCCAATGACATATCCACGTTGTAGCGCTTCACGAACCACCCAATAAAGGTGTTCCTGATCCAGGGGATCTGTGAGCGCGCCACCCAACCGGCGGCGCGGGACAGGGCGTGTTGTGGAATCAGGTATTGCATCAGGACAAACAATTTTTCATTCATAACGACAATCTTATGCAGATTAAATTAATGGGTAGCGATGAACACGCAAGGAGGGAGGCCGAAGATAGACTTCACCTACCGGAAAAACCCGGCCATGGTAGCAAAAACTGTCGGGTGCCAAGGAGCTCTCTGTCTTTCTGTGCGATAAGATCCGGTAATTCGCTAGCCGGATGCTATGCTAAAGCCAATGAAAACCCGCATATATGCGCCATATGTAACTCCGTCGGTCAATGTGTAGCTGATTTTCCTGGGATTCTCTTGCATGCCTTTCTCTCCTGTTGTCCTGAATAAAAGTGATCTCGCCTGTTTTCCCGGGACTTATGCCCTGGCGCAAAGTCGCTGGCTGGAAGGCCTGGCTGCCAACATCGAGTTGGTAAAACAACACCTCAAGTTTCCGGTGCGCGGTGTGCAGGGGCCTCAGTTCGAGGCATTGATGAGCCGGGTGGCCTGGTTGGGGAATGAAGATGCCGGCAAGGTCATGGTGTTGATCGCGGGTACCCACGGCGTGGAAGGTCACGCGGGCAGCGCTGTGCAGATCGATTTATGGGGGTTGATTGAGCAGCGCAAGGTGAACTTGCCGAAGGATGTTGCCATCCTGATGATTCATCCGCTCAACCCCTTTGGATATGCCTGGAGCCGGCGGTGCGACGAACAGGGCATCGATCTTAATCGTAACTTTATCGATTTTTCCCAACCGCTCCCCCACAGCGACGGTTATTCGCTTCTGCAGCCGCTGCTCAAGCGGGCGCAGACCACGGCACGCCGGCAGAAACTCTTTCAGCAGTTTGCCCATGATCACGGGCAGCGGGCTTTTGAGCGGGCGCTGAGTGGTGGACAGTATGTGGACCCGCAAGGACCTTTTTACGGTGGTGCGGAGCCGGCACACGGGCGGCAGGTCATCACCAATATCATTCAACGATTTCAACTGGACCAACGCTTGCTGGCAGTGATTGATGTCCATACGGGGCTGGGGCCATACGGGCATGGTGAGTTGATTTGTGATCACCCGCTTAACAGCCGGGGCAGCGCGCAGGCACAGGCCTGGTACGGCGCCTGCGTGACCATGCCAGCGCGGGGTGACTCCAGCTCAGTGCCCAAGCTGGGTTTGCTGGATTATGCCTGGCACGTGTTGATGGAGCAGCGTGGCTGTTTTGTCACACTTGAATTTGGCAGTTACGGCACAGACTCCCTGTTTGATGTGTTGCTGCAAGAGCATCATGACTGGGCTAACGCTGGTCCTTTAGCGATTGACCACACCGCCAGTGCGGCCATGCGTGAACATTTTTGTCCTGGCGATGCCTATTGGCGAGAATTGGTATTGGTCAAGGCGCGCCAGGTGATTCACCAGGCATTGGCAGGTCTGGCGGCAAGCTGATCGCTATTCATCCCCCGGTAACACTCCCACTGGTTAACAGGTTTCTATGCAGATACCCCAGCACATCCCCAAGTCCCAGCTTGCTCCGGTGTTCAAAGCACCGGAGGGCTTCCGCTCGACGGAAGCGAACCTGGCTGACCTGGATGCTTTGGTCGACCTGGAGCAGCGGTGCTTCAGCGGCGACCGGCTCAGTCGACGCAGTTTTCGCCGTTGGCTAAGTGCTCCGCACGATATTTTCCTGTTGGTATGGAAGGAGCAGCAACTGGCGGGCTACATCCTTATCTTGTGCCACCGGGGCACCCGGCTGGCCCGTGTGTATTCGCTGGCGGTTGATCCGGTATTTCGCGGTCGTGGCATTGCCGGTTGGCTGATGCAGTTGGGTGAGCAGCATGCGCGGGACAGCGGGCGGCTGTATATGCGTCTGGAAGTCAGCAGCGAGAATAAAAACGCTATTCGCCTGTACGAGTCTCTGGGCTACAAGCAGTTTGGCCTCTACCACGATTATTATGAGGACCATAGCGACGCGCTGCGCTACCAGAAACGTATCCGGGTGTTTCATGAGGGAACCCAGCACAGTGCGATCCCGTGGATGTGTCAGAACACCCGTTTCACCTGCGGCCCTGCGTCGCTGATGATGGCGCTGACGTCGCTCGATTCGGATTATCAGCCGTCCTTGCAGGAAGAGTTGCGCCTGTGGCGTGAAGCCACCACCATCTTTATGACCTCCGGCCACGGTGGGTGTCACCCGATGGGCTTGGCCCTGGCAGCGCGGTCGCGCGGATTTTCTACTTCAGTGTGGGTGAATCAAACCGGGCCGCTGTTCCTGGACGGTGTGCGTGATGAAACCAAAAAGCCGATCATGACGGCGGTCCACAATGACTTTTGTGCACAGTTACAGGCGCTGGATGTTCCGGTGCACTATCGCGACATTCGCCAGCAGGATTTGATTGATGCCTTTCGGGAAGGCGCGGTGCCCATCATCCTGATCAGCACCTATCGCATGGACAGCAAAAAAGCCCCGCATTGGGTGGTGATGAGCGGCTTTGATGATGAATGTATCTACGTTCACGATCCCGATCCGGAAACCTACGGGCAAACCGCAATTGACTGCCAATTCATTCCCTTGGCGCGCAGTGATTTTGAGTTGATGACCAGCTTTGGACGTACCCGCTTGCGTACAGCGGTTATTATTCACGCCAAGGCAACCAACTGACAGAGAAAACAGGAAAACCTGATGTTGAAAGCGAACTGTGTGGCGGAAACCCGCGTAACACCTTTCCCCTTTGAGTTCGCCATCCTGCGCTCGCGCCGCCGCAGTATCAGTATTGAGGTGCAATCTGCGCGTGTGCTTATTCGTGCGCCGCAGCAGGTGGCGGACAGCGTGTTGCATGATTTCTTGCGTGAAAAAACCCGCTGGGTACAGGAAAAAATTTATGAGCAACAACAAGCATTAGCAGCCGTCCCGCAACATACTTATGCGGCAGGTAGTTCTTTGCCTTATCTCGGCTATGAAATTCGTCTGGTGCTAGGCAGCGGTTCGGCGGCGCGTGTGGTGTTGCACGATCAACAACTGCATGTGCTGTTGTCCCGCCGACGGCGCATGAGTGCACCGGAACAAGCCCGGCGACTGGTGCAGGGCTGGTATCAGCAGCAGGCATTAAAATTATTAACGGAAAAAACTGACCGACTTTGTCTGGCCATGGGACTGCAACACATTGGTGTCAGTATTCGCGCAACGCGAACCAAATGGGGCCATTGCACCAGTCGCGGAGCCATTCAATACAATTGGCAAATTATTCTGGCGCCGGAGCCTATTGTGGATTATCTTGTCGCCCACGAAGTAAGCCATTTGCGCCATCACAATCACAGCCGTGCTTTCTGGCAACTGGTAGAAAGTGTCTGTCCCGATTATGTGCGATGCCGCGCCTGGTTAAAGGCTAATGGCCAGCAACTGGTGCTATAGGTACTCAACACAGCTGTTAGATACACAAAATTTAGGTGCACACAACAATAGGTGCACAATTTAATTCTCGCGGTGTTGTGTAAGCATTTCCGAATCCTGAACAAACAAAGTGTCTGCCATCATGACTGAACTCAGCGATGACTTTAGTGAAAACATCGACCGCTTTATTGTCGAGGCTATGGAAAATGGTTGCGTCTGGGGCCTGCAAGGTGAGGAGGGCTGGGCGCTATGTGCATCAGAAGATTACGACGATATGGATGTGATGCCGCTCTGGTCCCAGGAAGCTTTTGCACAATTTCATTGCCGCGATGAATGGGCCGGATATGCACCGGTAGCGATTGAACTGGAAGAATTTCTGGAAGAATGGTTGCCCGGCATGCATGAAGATGTCCTGTTGACCGGGGTCAATTGGAACGACGATCTTGAAGGTGAGGAGATGGAGCCACTGGATCTGCTCGAAGAGTTTGAACAGGAACTTCAGGATTGACCGCCGTTCACGATGAACACAACTGCCTCTGTTGCTCGCCGCCTGCTAGTCCGAATCCTGCTCGGGTTTTTACTTCTATTCTTCATGTATCTTTTTTCTCGCACACCAACCCATGAGGGTGAGTGGTCGCCTTTGCAAACGCGTTTACCGCAAGTAGAGTGGCGACAAGAAGGCGCGACTTCCTCTTACCACATCGACAATCTGCGCGATTTTCGTTACAACGCCGATGGCAGTGTGCAACGGGCCGACTATCGCGCCGCTGACTTTTCTCCGGCAGATCTACAGCAGGTGTGGTTAGGCATCTCGCATTTCGGTGGTTATGGTCTTGCACACACTTTTTTAAGTTTTGAATTTAAACACGATCAGTTTCTATCGGCCTCGGTAGAAGCGCGCCTGCGTCCCGACCAAAATTACAATCCTTTTCTGGGGTTGTTACGTCAATACAACAAGATGGTTGTACTCGGCACTGAAGCTGACATCATCGGATTGCGCACTCACATTCGCAAAGAGCGCGTCTTGCTGTATCCACTGCAACTGACCGAGCACGAGCGTGACTATCTATTCAATGCGATGATGGTCGATGCGCAACAGATTGCGCAGCAGCCGGATTTTTACAACACCTTGCTTGATAACTGCACGACAAATTTATTAAAGCATGATCCGAACTACCATTTTTATACCAGCTTATTGGACTACCGCTTATTGCTGCCCGGCTATTCCGATGAAGTGATGCAGGAAAAAGGTTGGTTAACGGCCGAAGAGCCCATCATTGATCTGCGCGCAAAAGCGCTCATCAATGCTGAACTAATGTCTCTTGATGCAGAAGATTTTTCGCGTGTTATCCGCCGCCGGTATCAGTCTGAATGACATCAGCCCGCGCTGGATGCATCCTCGTTCGTCACGCCGAACAAATAATCATGCAGGATATCCACTTGGTGGCGGGTGACATGCTCTTCCAGCTTGCTGAGCGTATCGCAGATGGGGGTGATGGCCGGTGTATCGTTGGTGCGATAGTCCTGCGTTGTTAACACAAACGCCTGTGAATCGGACAGATAGCGATTGGTAATGTGGCTGTAAACCTTGCGTTGTAATTGCAACACGCAAAAATCAAAATCCATGCACATCCGCATAAGATTGGGATAGTTGGATTCCTTGCGATCAATGAAACGAATTTCCCTGCTGCCAAGCAGTTCTTCGGTTTTGAGTGATTGGTTGGGCATAGTGTTAGGGGCTGACCTTTCAGGCAAGTGCTATTGTCAGGAGTAGTTTTATAGCATGGGACCCGTTAAAAATGCAGCCCTGACAAGCGCGGCGAATAATGGATGCTTTTTGTTGTCCCTGAAGGTGCGAGTTCGGTGTCGCAAGGGTGCTGAATCCTACAAAAACACTAGCTTGTATACCAGCCTTTGCAAGGATCAGGCGCGCCAGATAGCAACGTTTGCACCCTGCGCGTGAAGCTGGTCACAATTTCCATGATTGCTGTGCCCGACAGTAGCTCGGCCAGCGCTGTGGATATCTGAATACAATTTATACAGGAGATGTTGAATGCCAAATCCACGTGGATTTTTCAGTTTGATTGTGTTGTCCTTTTCCCTGCTGTTACTGGCCGGTTGTGCTGCATTTCAGTCTGGCCTGGAAAAACCAACGGTTAAAGTGACCGGTTTGCGCTTGCTGCCGTCTCAGGGCGGTTTGAATCAACGCATCGGGGTCGACCTGGCTATCCTCAATCCCAATGATCGGGATTTGTCCCTGCGTGGAATCTCTTATACGATTGGCATCGAAAACTTCTCCGTGCTCAGTGGTGTTACCGATGATGTGCCGGTGCTAAAAGGTTATCAGGAAACGCCGGTAAGCCTGGAGGTATCTGCCAATATGCTGCAAGTCGTGCGCTTAATTGAATACTTCAGCCGCGCCGGTGTTAAAGACAGCGTCAATTATAATTTTGATGCGAAGCTGGACTTCAGCGCACTCTTGCCTGCAATGCGCGTTAAGGAAAGTGGAAGCATTCCTTTGATACAAGATGGAAGGCCGCAAGGTGGAAAGTCGCACGGCGCGCGACCTTAATTTGCCCCTGTGTTGTTATCGTCCAGCGCGATGAAACAACGAGTAGCGAATAAAAAACTATACCTTTGATTCAGGATATTTCATGACCGACGTAATTGCCCCACCCGATGCGGATGAACGCATTTCCCTGAAAGATTACACCGAAAAAGCGTACCTGGATTATTCCATGTACGTGATCCTTGACCGTGCCTTGCCGAACATCGGCGACGGGTTAAAGCCGGTGCAGCGTCGTATCGTCTATGCGATGAGCGAGTTAGGATTAAAAGCCAGCGCCAAATTTAAAAAATCGGCGCGCACTGTGGGTGATGTGATTGGTAAATTCCACCCGCACGGTGACTCCGCCGCTTACGAAGCCATGGTGCTGATGGCGCAACCTTTTTCCTATCGCTACCCCTTGGTGGATGGCCAGGGGAACTGGGGTTCGCCGGATGATCCAAAATCCTTCGCGGCAATGCGTTACACCGAATCGCGCCTTACCAAATACAGCGAAGTGCTATTGGAGGAATTGGGACAAGGCACGGTGGAATGGCAACCCAATTTTGATGGCACACTTGATGAGCCTGTTGTGCTGCCCTCGCGTGTTCCCAATGTCTTGCTGAACGGCACCACCGGTATTGCGGTGGGCATGGCGACGGATATTCCGCCGCATAACCTGCGCGAAGTCGTCAACGCTTGCATACATATGCTCGACAATCCCAAAGCCACAGTGACGGAGTTGTGTGAGTACGTGTTGGGACCGGATATGCCCACGGATGCCGAGATCATTACGCCACCTGGTGAGCTGATCAAGTTGTATGAAACCGGACGCGGCAGTGTGCGTATGCGCGCCGTGTGGAGCAAAGATGCTGACACCGGGGATATTATCGTGACGGCGTTGCCGCATCAGGTGTCCGGCGCAAAAATTCTTGAGCAAATCGCCGCGCAAATGCAGGCAAAAAAATTGCCCATGGTAGCCGACCTGCGCGATGAATCGGATCATGAGAATCCTACGCGTCTGGTGATTACGCCGCGCTCCAATCGCGTGGATCTCGAACAGGTCATGCAACATTTATTTGCAACGACTGAGTTAGAGCGTACTTACCGCGTCAACATGAATATGATCGGCATTGATGGCCGTCCAGCGGTGAAGTCGCTCGATAAAATTTTGACGGAGTGGCTGAGCTTCCGCACCGTCACTACGCGTCGTCGTCTGCAATATCGCCTGGAACGCGTTGAAGAACGTTTGCTGCGTTTGGCCGCCTTGATGATTGTATTCCTCAACGTGGATGAAGTGATTCGTATTATCCGCGAAGAAGAAAATCCCAAACCGGTCTTGATGGAACGTTTCAATCTTATTGAGATGCAGGCGGAATATATTCTTGAAACCAAGTTGCGTCAGTTGGCGCGACTGGAAGAGATGAAAATTCGCCAGGAACAGCAAGATTTGGAAAAAGAGCGAGATAATTTGAAAAAAATTCTCGACTCTGCCGTCAAACTGAAGAATCTGGTGCGCAAGGAATTGATTGAAGTGGCGCAGCAGTATGGCGATGACCGGCGTTCACCGATTGTAGCGCGCGCCGAAGCGCAAGCCTTCAGTGAAACGGAATTAATGAGTGTTGATCCGGTAACGGTGGTCATTTCCGATAAGGGCTGGATTCGCTCCGCCAAGGGGCATGATATTGATCCGGCCGGCCTGAGTTATAAGGCCGGCGACAGTTTTAAATTCGCGATTCACGGCAAGAGTAACCAGAGCGTTATCCTGCTCGACTCTACCGGTCGAAGTTATTCGCTGCCCGCCCACAATCTTCCGTCGGCGCGCGGCCAGGGTGAACCTCTTAGTGGCCGTATTAATCCACCCAGCGGCGCTACGTTTGAAGGCGCGTTAATGGGCAATGATGAGCAGCCGGTGCTGCTGGCTTCGGATGCCGGCTATGGTTTTGTCGCCACACTGGCAGATCTGGTCAGTAAAAATAAAGCGGGTAAAGCCCTGCTGAGTTTGCCAGACGGTGCGCAAGTATTACCGCCGCAAATACTGACCGGGGATCCGACCCAAACCTTATTGGCAGCCGTCAGCAATGATGGTCGTCTGTTGGTGTTCCCGGTTACCGAGCTGCCGCAACTGGCGCGAGGCAAGGGCAACAAGATCATGAATATCCCCTCGGCGCGGGTGAAAAGCCGCGAAGAATATGTATTGGCGGTGTCCGTCATTAACCCGGGACAAATGCTTACGTTATACTCAGGCAAACGCCACATTACCCTGAAGCCGGCGGATCTTGATCATTATCGCGGTGAGCGTGGACGACGCGGCAACAAGTTGCCCCGTGGATTCCAAAAGGTGGATCAGGTTGAGGTGGTTGAGAAATAATTTTATCCGCACCTGTGGTCATAGAACGGATCATTGGTGTTGCTGAATTGAATAGCCGAATTTCTGACAATAACAAAGGGTTTTTCTATGAGTGATCAGCGTCGCCATGTTCGTACACCATTTTCCTGCTCGATCAAGATTCGGCATGAGAGTATCGGAGAGTTGATGGTCAAAACCCGGGATATTTCTGATGGTGGGGTATTTGTCATTCTTGATCCTCATCATGTGCCGCCCATCGGCTCAACCGTGACGGGTCAGGTGCAGGGGTTGATGGGCGATGCACCGGAACTACAGATGGAGGTTGTGCGGGTTGAGCCAACCGGTGTCGGCCTGCGCTTTATTGCAGCGGACGCTGTCGATTGAGTTGTCACGCCATCAATGTTGCTGGCCAACTAGTGCTGCTGTTTGAGTAATGCTACTGAAGAGGTTCCTTGTGTCGAAATTTTCAGGTTTGCATAGGTTTTGGACAAAAGTTTTTTTATTTTTATCGATATTTTATCCGCGTGCTGGCCAGAAAATATTATTAGCAACCATCGTGCTGACGCTTGCCGTTGTCAGTATGTCCACCCGCGCTGCGGTTGTCCTGCAATATCATCACGTCAGTGAATCCACTCCCGCCTCTACCAGTATTACCCCGGCTTTATTCAAACGACATATGGATTACCTGGCCGAGCATGAATTTAATATCGTGCCCCTGCCGGAACTGGTAAAACAGCTTAAAACAGGCAAATCCTTGCCGGATAAAACCGTGGCGATTACGTTTGATGACGCCTATGAGTCGGTATACAGCGAAGCCTATCCACTGTTGAAAAAACGTGGCTGGCCCTTCACAGTTTTTATCAATACCGACCCGCATGATCAAAATAAGAAATCTTTTGCAACCTGGACACAGATACAGGAAATGGCCAAGCAAGGCGTAACTATTGCTAACCACACGACCAAGCATGGACATTTGCTGCGCTTGCGCGATAATGAAAGCCGAGCGCAGTGGCGCAAACGAATCAAACAGGAAATTCTCGATGCAGAGCAACGTATTACGGAGAAAACCGGGCAGACACATCGGCTTCTAGCTTACCCATACGGTGAGTATGATAATCATGTAAAAGACGTGTTAAAGGAATTGGATTTTGTCGCTTTTGGTCAACAGTCCGGCCCCTTGTTTGCGCTAAATGATTTGTTTGCATTGCCGCGTTTTCCTTTTGGCGGCAGTTATGGCGACTTGCAGGATTTCGCCACCAAAGTAAATACCCGCCCGTTTGCTATTGCCTCTGTTGAGCTCTATGAAGATGCCACACTGAAAACTCCCCTTGAGGATCTTGTGTTAGCTCATGGAAAAAAACCGGTGATGGTCTTGACGTTGGAAGATCAGAAGCTATTACCGCGGGTGAATTGTTTCGCCTCTGGCCAAGGCGCGATTAAAACGGAAGTGCGCGATGGCAAGCTGATTGTGCAGGCCAATAAGCCATTACAAGCCGGGCGCGCGCGTTACAACTGCACGGCCCCCACGGGAGATAAGGGACGATTTTTCTGGTTTTCCCAGCAGTGGTTAATTAAAGGCAAGGATGGGCGTTGGGCTCACGAGGATTAATTATTTAGCGGCTCATTAATCCTTCATTGATTTGCGATACGCGGCAAATTTATTGCGGCCTAGGGATGCCTTCCATAGGTAAGGGGTCCACATCTGCCGCACTCAATTGCAGGTTTTCAAAATCATTCACGCGAATCACCGTGCGTAACTCATTGATATACACTTCGCCGCGACCGGAATATCTTCCTAAACCTTCCACCAATTCAGTCCCTGATAATTCTCCATCCTGTGCGCGTAATGTCGCGCGCAACTGGCGAAATTCGCGATAGGCGTTGTGGGTATTGATGTTGCGGTAATAGGCATCTACTGAGGCTTCCACACTTTCGAATTTCTGTACTTCGTGGGTGGCATTGGGCAGGCGACGCTCGGGTACTAATCCACAGCCGGGTGTGTAGCACCATTGGCCGAAAAGATTATGCGCTTCTACAGCAAATCGGGATGTGCCCCAACCGGATTCAATGGCGGCTTGCGCGAGAACCATGGACGTAGGAATGATGTCGACGCGCAATAATAAAATTTCAATGGCTCTTGCTGTTTCCGGGTAGGTTTCGTGGCGAACACGATAACGTTCACGCAATTGTTCAAGTTTGGCTAGTTGTTTTTCCGTCAGCGATTTTCCATCTGTCAACTGCAGCTTCATTTTAATGAGCGATGTGCGATTCTTCTGTATGTAATTATTTTTCTGCTCGACCATTGGCAACAACAAATCCACAAAGGCTTTTTTGCGCTCAGGTGTTTGTTCGATGCTGACGAAATCCGGAAGCGGTGTGCTGCTGACGAGGTCGGTAATTTCGGGTTCAGCAGGTAGTAACTGCGCGTCCTGTTTTGGCAATGAGTAGTGCGCAAGAAAAAGAATCAACGCCAGCGAGCCAACGGCATAGCTGAGTAAGGCCAGACCCAATAGCCAGGATGAGGTTTTTTGCATGATCAATGAACTCAAAAATTTCAACAATAAAACAATGTTACGTCGCGAGTGGACTCACAAATCCATCTGTTTGCGCAGCGCATCAAGGCGTTGCTGATTTTCTTCGCGTGACAACGGTGTTTCGATGGTTTCCGGTAGGGCGGGTGCATCGGGCACAGGCAGCTCTGTGCCATTCATGACTTTTTCACACAACCGCTGGTAGTGACGTTCGAATATGGGGAAAGCGAGTTTTTCGCTGTTATTGGCCAGGAAAAACCAGTCGCTGGCCACACCAGCGTGATATACCGCAGCGTGACTCCAATGCCAAGCCGATTTAGGGCTGGGTGCACGGCAAGCTTCAACATAGGCGGTGTGAGCGTCGGGCAGGCCGAAAGTTTCCGGGTCTCCCTGGCACGCGCGGATCATGCGATTAAGGGTAGGAAGATATTCAGATTCTTCAATCACCTTGCGCGCACCGCGCAGGATGGTTTGCGGTTCAAATTGCACCAGACTTTCCAGCCACAATTTTTTTATTTGCGCTAGCACGCCTGCGTCGTTGTAGGCTTTGTAATACTGGTTGTGATAATTGATGCGGAACAGTGCAAAGACTTCATTCAATGCATCGATATGCGCATCAGTCGGACGCTGGCGCTGTGGCTCAGTTGGCCCAGCTTCTGTCGGTGAGGTCTTCGACAAGGCTGCGATCTCTTGTGCTGCGCGTTGAAGTAGGGTGTTGCTGTCCTGCATGGCTGTTAACCTGTTGCGAATTAACGGTGGTCAGGGCGTGTTGTTTGGCCCAGTGATATTTTACGTGTTGCAAGAATTTGGTATTCCACGAGCTGTATACCTGGTTGCTCTCGCGCCAGAACAATAAAAATTCCGGCACCTGGCGTTTGGCAAATTCCAGATCAATGTTGGCAAGGCGTAATACATCGTAGACATCGGCGCCGGGTTGCCAGTTTTCCGGAATCCGACGCGGCTCGCTGTCGTGCTCCAATGCGGAGTGATAACGCACCCACTGGCGTTTCACATGCTGAATAAACTTGCTGTTCCAGGTGCGGCTTACCTCGCCGCGCTCCTGCCAATACAACACAAACTCGGGGATAGCATCTTCCACGAACGCCAGGCTGATATTGGCGTGTTTTACCAGAACTTCAAGGGCATCCCGGCTGGGGCGCCACTCGCTGTGCATGGCTACTTCCAGGTCACGACGCAGGAAGTCATTGCCATCGTCGCGCTGCTGGCGGGCCAGGCTGGTTTGGTATTCACGCCACTGGTGCAGCGCGTGTTTCAGGAACTTCGCGCCCCAGGAATGACTGATCTCGCCCCGCTCACGCCAATAGGTAATAAATTCGGGGATTTGTTGGCGAATAAATGATTCGGGAATGTTGTGTTCCGCCACGCGCCGCAACAGCTCCTGGTCCGGTTGCCAATTAGGTGCAATCAGGTTGGCGCTGGCGATAGGCGGTGTCACTGGTGGCGCCTGGAACGATGAGTTTGCCTCGCCCTCGTTAAAGGCCACCCGCAAATTGCGGCTGCTGGTATAGGGCGCCGAATCCAGTTGGATAATGCCTTTATCCTTGAGGTTTTTGCTGATGCGCTGGATATCGTAATCGGTCCAGAAAGGCATCAACCGGCTGACCAGTGCCTCGTCCAGCTCCAGCCAATTGCCGCCGGCTGGTCGGTAAGTGGCCACTTCGCTTAACAGCGAGAGCATGCAGGCCTCTTCGAGGCCAATGGTGGCGGCCAGCGAGGGTGAAATCAGCAGTGGCTTTTCGGGAATCAGGGATGACATAACGGCACTTTAGCACTGATGACCTGTGGACTGAACAGGAGCGGGATTGTAGTTGATTCTTCAGCTTACTGCTGCTGGCGATTAATAACGGATTTGCAAGAAAACACTCATTTGTCTCAAATTTTGGCTATCCTTGTTGGCGAGTGGAAGGTTGGCGAATGGAAAATGTCCGGGAATGTACATCCCGTCGATATTTGGAATGGTGATTGCATCGCGCTGACAATGCCTTGCTGGCAACTCGTTGGGAGAGCCTTACGCGCCCAATTATTAAAATTACAGGGGGGAGTTGCTCGCCGACGCGAGTTTTCCGGGACTGACCACACTTGGGATTTTTCAAACGCATGCTAACTAAACCACACCTGACCTCACCGCGCTTTCGTCTTCATCCATTGTGTTACCTGTTTGGCCTGATGCCTTCATTTGCACTGGCTGATTCAGCTGTGCCTCAAATGGAGGACATTATTGTTACTGCATCCAAACGTGAACAGGCCTTGAATGAGTTTTCAGGCTCCGTCACGGTTATTGGAACAAAGGATTTGCGTTTCTCCACTGATCTCAATGATGTGGCTCGATTGGTACCGGGATTCACCGTGTTGAACGCCGGGCCGCGCAATTCTAATTCAATGATCATGCGTGGCTTGCGCGTTGATGAAGTTGAGTCAAATGATTTTGGTGGTGACGGCGGCAGTGTTGCCAGCTATGTCGATAATATACCGTTACAAGGTTATTTCCTGCCGCCATCATTCAGCGTGAAAGATCTTGAGCGCATCGAAGTATTGCGTGGTCCTCAGGGCACGCTTTACGGCAACGCCTCTATCGGCGGTTTGGTTCGCTACATTACGGCCAAGCCGGATCTGGGCAAAACTTCATTCAACGCGGGCGTTGAGGTTTCGCAAACGGCCGAAAGCGATGATCTAAATTACGATACCGATGTTGTTGTCAATGCTCCGCTGATCGATAACACGTTGGGCATGCGCCTGATGTTAGGTAAAACCAAAAATGCCGGCTTTATTGATAACCCCTATTTATTAAGTGGTCAGCAAGACGACATCAACGATGATGAAGCCGAACAGGCGCGCCTCGGTGTTCTGTGGCAAGCGACGGAAGAATTCTCCCTGTCCGGCAGCTATCACTACCAAAAAAATAACGCGGGTGATCGACAGGCAAGTATCGAAAATTTTACCAGCAACAAATACACCGCCTCCAGCAGTTATCGACAACCAATGGAGGGTGAGCTGCATCTGTTGAGTCTTGATGCGACCTATGAATTTAATTGGGCCAGCCTCACCGCCAGCCTGAGTCGTTATAAATACGACTTGTCAAAAATCACTGATCAAACAGATTACTTGTTAAGAAGTGATGATTTTTACGGCGCTTGGTATTCGTTATATGAGGATTTCTCATCCTTCAACGTCAGCGATGTCACCGCCGATAAAGACAGTGTAGAAGTGCGGCTAGTGTCACCGGATGAGCAATCTTTCCGTTGGTTGGTTGGTGCATTTTACAGTACCGACGACGCTGCCCTGGAAGGCACTGATTATGTGCCCGGCTTTGCCGGCTTCTGGGCATTCAATCGCCCCGACGATATCGATCTTCATTACACGCAAGCTGAAGACCTGAGTGAACGCTCAATCTATGCAGAAGCGGCATATGACATAACACCGCAATGGGAAGTATTGGTTGGCGCACGTAATTTTCGTTATGAGGACGAATTTACTTCCTGTTCGGTAGCGCCTTTTTTCTTTGGAATAGAGGGAACTGATTTGCCGGTGGATTGCATTGACGGTGACGACAAGCACAGTGGCAATCTCGGCAAGTTCAGCACCAAATACCAGTTCACGTCAGATCAGAATATTTATTTGACGATTGCCGAAGGTTATCGGCGAGGCGGCGCCAACGCTCTGCCGACTACGGTAGAGACAAACCGCACTTACTCGCCGGATACATCTATTAATTATGAGTTGGGCACCCACAGCTATTTCTTTGATAAACGTCTGCGCATTAGTGCATCGATATTTTACATTGATTGGGAAAGTATCCAGGTATCCGGTGTCATCGATCAACGCTATCGTGGCACATTGAACGCTAAGGATGCACGATCCAAAGGTATGGAGCTGGAGATAGTGGCGGATGTCTCGGATCGTTGGTCCATCTGGTCAGGTTTCTCTTACACCCAGGCAGAGTTGACGGAGGATGCGCTGAACTACAATGGTGCCGGCGAGAATGTTTACGCGGGTGATCGTTTGACCGGCACACCGGAACAGCAACTGAATGTGGGCCTCGATTATTCACAAACGATTCGCTCTGCTCAACTTGATGCCAGAGTGAGTGCGGCGCGTATCGACGAGGTCTATACCGCATTAAATAATGAGTTGGTGAACTATGAACGTCTCAATGGGTTTACCACCGTTAATGCCGATATATCTCTCACGCTGGATCAATGGCGAGTCGGGGCTTTTGTTAAAAACATCGGAAATACACGTGGAGTAACCGGCAAGCGCAACGCGTATTTGTATGGGGAGAAAGGCCAATTTGAATACATTACTCGCCCGCGCACCATCGGTATATCGGTCGATTACCGTTATTAGTCGTAGTCTGTCGCTACTTACGTGGTGGCAGATTGTCGGGGCGTAAGCTTGTGTAATAGGTTGTTAAAGCAAAGTGAATATAATTCCACAATGTAAGAAGTAGATTGAGTATTGAGTAGTACATAAATTTTTACCACTAACCAAAGGATAGAATCATGGCTACAGAGAAAAAGAAAGCAAGTGAAAAGAAAAGTGATAAAAAGCCTGTAAAAAAGGCAGTCGCGAAATCCTCAGGGAAAAAGTCAAAACAGCTTGGAGAAGTGAATAGCAACCACATGCTGATCAGCGTGCCTAAAGGTGGACAGGTTATTAAGTTTTTTGAGCTGACCCCCTCTCTGCCTGTAGGTGGGTGCGCTGCTGATTGGATCCTGGATGAAGTTGGTGCTTCCGGTCAAAAAGATATATCTGGAATCACGGTGGGCTTCCCGGAAAATCCATCGGCCATCGAACGTGATTTTGAGCGGGCTATATTAGTGATCAATCTGAAGCAGGGCGTTTCGGGTCCGGCGGGAACCTGGCGTTTTGCGATGGGTGGTGTGGCGACTGATCAGGCCGACAGCGATCCAAATAATGATATCGCTATTGATATCATTGATAATGGTTTAACCATGCTGGTGTATGTACATGTGCTGAATAACTCAGTAGAAACTATCCAATTCGGTTATGTCGCGTCGTTCACTTATGCAGATTCTGGTGTTGTGGAGGTGTATGAATCCCAGGATCCTGGATTTGTGCCAATTCGTCCGATAGGTTAATCAGCAAGACTGAGGGGAGCACATCGTTGTGGCTCCCCTTGTTGATGCATAAGCGCGATGAAAGCGTCGTTGCTGCACAATGCATCGAACCAACTGAAGCTGAACCATATTTTGTTCATACCATTTTTTAGTGTGTTCTCAATATTTAACATCGCCGAGGCATTATTGTTGGCTAAGGTATGTATCAATGCAGCTGTGTAGTTGGTTTCTATATTTTGTGGATCTTTATTTTCGACGGTTTTTAAAAGTGTCAGTGCTTTGGAAAAATTTCCCAGATGCGCATGGGTTTGGGCAAGGCTGCGCAAGTCATCGATGCTTGCTTCTTCTTCATCAATTGAGCTGACAATATTTTTATAAAGCGCATCAGCCTCTTCATGTTTACCCGCAAGATTCCTCGAGTCCGCCTTGTTTAATGCCAAGGTTGTAAAGGTCGGTGCCAGGTTTGCGGCCCGACTAAATAATTCATAAGCCCCATCATAATCCTGCGCTAATAGATAGCAGAGTCCAAGGTTACTTAAATTGGTGACGTCATCCGGCCTTTGTTCAATGATTTTTTCAAAAGATTGCGAAGCCGTTTCTATATCGCCCTCAATCAGGGCAATCAAGCCATAAAGGCTGTGGGCTTTATATTGGTTCGGTGATAACCTAATCGCTTCATTAAGAAAACGCTTGGCATCGGTCGTGTTACCTGAATACCAATGGGCATTGGCGATGTTGATCAGGTTGTTGGCTGTATTTTTAAGTTTTAGCGCTCTTTGATAATAATCTATAGCTGCCTGGTAATCATTTCTTGCCATCATCGTATGGGCGTTGAGTTCATTTGTCAGGGATTGGCTCACATTGGCAGATTTTAATTTTTCAGCTGTTTCTAGCGCCGCATCATAATCGTTCTTGGCGATTTGTAGTCTGTGCAAATTGTATAAGTGAACGACGTTGTCAGTTTCTGATTGATAGCTTTTAAGAAAACTTTCCAGGGTTTGTAAAAATTTCTTATCTCGGGTTTCGTAATAAAGATCAAGTGCGATTTCCTTATACAAGGTTTGAAACGCAGGGTTTTTTTTGAGTTGATCAGTGGATTTTTCCAGGTCATCCAGAAGCTTTGGTGTTGCACCTTTGTGACGCAAGGTCTGGCTTGTTTTCAGGAAATTAGCATATTCATGTTCATCTACTGCCTTAAGTAGATTGACAGATTTCCTGGCGTATAGGCTATTGACATTGCTTTGGACGATGGCCGCGATTGACAAATAATTGTCGGTCAATAAATCCAGTGTTTTGGTGTCATAAATGCGTAATCTACTGTCATTGTCGGTGTTGGGCAGCAACCGTGACAGCGTGATCTTACACGTCTCAAGTCTGCATTGAACCGAGGCCGTTATGAGTTCGTCAGCTCCGGTCGCGCGCAACACAGTTTCGTTATCGTCGTTGACATCAGTAACTTCATCCTGGGGGATTAAGTAATAGTCATTTAACTGAATGATGCTTTGTTGTATAGCATCGTAGATCGCGGTGTTAACTAACTCTTGTTGCAGTTTTGGCATCCCCTCCGCGCTGAATTCCGGTGGGATAACGGCGATATATTGCGGTGGCTTGGGTTGTAACAACCAGAAACTAATACCAATCACCGTGCAGACAAAGATAGCGCCGACAATAATGGTGGTTTTCTGCTGCTTGATGAAATTCGCCCAATCTTTCTTTTGCGCGATATCTGCACGCACATAACGTGTATCAGCGGTGGCGACATCATTATTCGGAAGTGTGTAGGCCGCTGTATGTTCCTTGCGCAATTGACTCAAGCTTGCCTGCTGCGGCGTCATCTCGGTATCGTTGGACCATTCCGGTGTGTCGATAACCCATTGACTTAATTTTTCAAATTGGTTGGCGACCCAATGGGTGTTATCCGGGCGGTTGTCGACATTTTTAGAGAGGAGTTGTCCGAGCAGATCGCACACTTCCGCTGGCAATGTCGGGTTGTGTTTTGTCGGCGGCACGGGCGGATGGGAGATGATCCGTTGCATCAACTGCAATTTATTTTCCGTTTCGCCAAAGGGGTGTGCGCCGCACAGCATTTGATAAGCGAGGATACCAAAGGAAAACAAATCGCTTTTGAAATCCAGTGCTTCACCCATGGCCTGTTCCGGTGACATGGATGCGTAGCTGCCGGCTACATGATCGGTAACGGTTGCGTTGAAGTCCTGTGACTTGGCGATGCCGAGGTCGGAAATCTTTGCGGTGTTGCGTTGATTGATGAGAATATTTTCGGCTTTTAAATCCCGGTGAATAATGCCCGAGTCATGTGCCACCGCGAGACCCTGGGCAATCTGCGTTAGCCAGGTCATGCGTTGTGCCATGGGCACCAGATGTTCGCGCAGGCGTGTTTGTAAATTCTGGCCGTCGACGTATTCCATCACCAATGCCAGTTGGTCCGGCGTCTCGATAAAATCGTAGATCTGGACAATGTTGGGATGATTCAGTTTGGCGAGCAACAGGGCTTCGCGTTTGAAGCGTTCACGATAATGAGGCTCAAATAATTCTGTGCGCAAACACTTGATCGCCACCTGACGATCCAGGCGCGTGTCGCGTGCGAGATAAACCAGACCCATGCCTCCCCGTCCGATACAGTCGAGGATGTCGTAATGTCCTATGCGCGTCATCTCCGTGATGTTATGCGGTGAGAGGCTCATGTACTTGATGTATCGGCGGCCAATGGCAAGGCTGTGGTGAGTTGATCACCTTTGTAGATTTTGAAACGCTCACAGCCAAAGCGAATCTTGCCGCCGCGGCGTTCCAGCAGGCATTGGTGGTCGGAAGAGTCCGGCAGGCAGTCAGCCAGTTGTTTGCGCGCGCGAAAGATATGAATATTCATGTGCGTTGAATCCAGCCCCAGTTCATTGGCCAGTTGGTCAGCGTAGACCCAGCCCTGGCTTTTGACGTCCAAGCCTTGTGCGGCATCGTCAGCCCGATGTCGTGCAAGTTGCAGCATCAAATAATGATGGCTGCGCACCGCAAGATCGATGCTGTGTTGTGACTGGCGCAATTCCAATTGGGTGGTTTCTTCATCCAGGCTGAGGTTGAACACAAACTCGAAGTCTGTGAGCTTATGGCCGCTACGCGCGCGCGCTTCGGTGGGGCCGTAAACCTGCGCACTGACAAACTGCCAGCGCAGATTATCGAACTGCAATATGTCACCGTGTTGAATGGTCTCGCGGCGTTGCTCTTGCGTGGCGCTGCTCATCAGCTCGGCATACCACGCTTGATCCTGATGATCAAAATACAGGGCCAATTCGGGCGTCTGGGTGTCGGGTAACAAATGATAGCGTTCTAGCGGGATGGGTTGCACCTGGGATGGCATTTGCTCGGGTGACATATCCAGCGGCCAGAGCATATCCGACGGTGGTGCAAGATCGATCACTGTAAAACCCGGCTCAGCTTGTTCTGCCAGATGGATGTGGTCATTCACATTCAGGTCAGCCACTTCCCCTTGTCCCAGTTGCACATCATTTACCCAGGTGCCATTGAGTCCGAGATTTTTAATGCGCCAGCAGCGGCCATTCCATTCAATCGCGGAGTGTAATTTGGAGATATAAGGTTTATCCAGTTGGGTGTCTACACTGGCGAGTCTGCCAAAGGTGTGATGTGGAGCCAGGGGGAAAAAGGTTTCCGTAGCGACATCAAATAAATAAGCCATAGGGTGTGCTCGTGTCTTACAGCATGTTGAAACTTATTTTTTGCGAGTCCTTGTGAGAAAACCGGGGGATAGACCAAGACCTCCAGACAACTGCCCCTGTAATTCCTTGTAATGGGCAAATAATCGCGCAGGCCATAGATTGCCACAGGATGGGCTCGGTTTCACCCGTTAACCGCGTCGGTTTTAATCTTTGATGGTAATAATGGCATGATCTATGAACCCAACCCGCCGGTAGATTCCGCACCGGCAGACGCGCTGTCGTCCACCTATAAACCCCTTCATCACAAGCCGGTTGCCAAAGCGATTCATCCGCTCAATCAGGCGGCCAATGCTAAATGGGTGCCGATCAATAAAAGTTTTATCACCCTCACCCGAATTATCCTGAACTCTGCCCTTGAGCGATTCGGCCTGGTGAATCTCGCCATTACCCTGCGCTGTGTGACGCAGCAGGGTTATCGTCATCTTATTTTGGTCAATGATGACCGGGATATCCAGATTGCAGCGGTGGGTCGGGTGGAAGAATTTATTATTTCTACGGAAATGCCCATGACACCGCCGGCCGAACGCCTGAATGCATCGGAGGCGGTAACCTTTCCCGTGGATTTTCAGGGGCAGCGATTGGGTTATCTGGTGGCGTTAGTGCGGAATGCCCGTGTCGATCCCGGTGATGGCATCCTGGGCCGACCGTCTGCGGATGACATCAAACGCAGCCTGACCCGGATTGCGGATGAAATGGTGGGCGTTATTAAACGCTATCAAACGCGCTATCGCGCTATCTATGTCTATGGCGATCAATGCTACTGGATTGGTAACAGCGCAGCCTTGCGGCAACTGGATCAAGGGATCGATGCATTGGCTGCGTCGGCGTTACCGGTGTTGATTCGCGGCGATAAAGGTACCGGCAAGATCATTGCGGCGCGCGCACTTCATTGTGAGCGCCACACCGAGATAGTGCCGTTTATTGAATCGGGCTGCCACGAGTGGCAGGAGGATGCCGCCACCAGCATCCTGCAAGCACTCTTTGCCTACGCCAAAGGCGGCACCTTGTTTTTGCGCAATATCGATAAGCTGTCGGGCGATAACCGGCGGGTCATACAGGAATTCTGCACTCAGCGCACTCTGGAGAAAACTACCAAGGGGCACGGTGAATCTGTAGACATCATCTTCAGCCTCAGTCGGCGTAATGCCGAGCTCTCGATGTCGCTGCAGCGTTGGTTGTCGATAAATGCCGTGGATTTACAATTGCCCGACCTGGGAGAGCGCCAGGAGGACATTCGTGATCTCACCCGATTTTTTATTCGCGAGTGCGCCTTGGGAAAAGAGTTTGATTTAACAGAATCTGCCTGGCAGCGACTGGAAGCTTTTTCCTGGGTCGACAATGTCGAGGGACTGAAGCGTCTGATCGTGCAGCTCTCTGCGCGGGCAGAACATCCCCTGATAGACCTCGCGTTGCTCGACATACTGTTGGCGCATCTCGATTAATATCATTGACTGACGCGACTGCTCTGCGGATGTGTCAGTCATTTATTCCCAATACCGATTATTCGCAATATCAACCAGCGCTCCTCCTTCCCCTTATTGCTCCTTTAATAACCAGATCAGTGAAACAGCAAGGCAAATCTGTATTTTTTGTGCCATTTCGTTCTTTGGATGTTAGTAAATATCTTTATATAGTGGGTGACGTTGTCGAATTTATTTCAGGGCGGTTTGCTAAGTAAACCGGCAACGGCGAAGGATGCGCTATCGGAGAGCTGACATCAGGGGTTTGCAACCCAACACATCATAAAAATACGGATCAAGACCGTCAGCTATTCGCCACCTGACCTGACACGGCGGATGCTGATCATAAAAATCAGGATTTCGGTTCTGATAAGGCGTCTCTTTGGCAAAGGGACATAATCGGTCAAATTACTATCGGCTAATAATTATGAAACCATCAATCAAAAAATATGTGCTTCCGCTTTTGGGTTGCAGTCTCAGTATCGGTGTCGCGCTCAGTGCGCAAGCCGTTGTCTTCCAGGCAGAAAATTACAATGCGTTTTATGACACCACGCCCGGCAACCAGGGCGGCGCTTACCGCAATGAAGGCGTTGATATCGAAGCAACCACCGACAGTGGCGGCGGGCACAATGTCGGCTGGATTGAACCCAATGAATGGTTGGCATATAACAACCTCTCTGTACCCACCTCCGGCAATTACACCGTGCGTATGCGTGTTGCCAGTCAGTCCGGCGGTACCGCATCGGTAGATTTAAATGCGGGTGCCATTGTGCTGGGGGATTTTAATATCGGCGCAACTGGCGGCTGGCAAAATTGGGCGACGGTTTCCAAAACCGTGCACATCAACGCAGGGACATACAACCTCGGCGTGTTTGCCAAAACCGGCGGCTGGAATTTCAACTGGATTGAAGTTGTCTCTGCCGGCGGTGGCGGTAGCACCGGCCCGGTCACATTGTATGAGCACTGCAATTACGGCGGTTGGTCTGCGGGCTTTCCCTCGGGCTCATACAATCTCAATGCGATGATTGCGCGCGGTGCGCGCAATGATCAGACCTCGTCTATCCGTGTCAATGTGGGTTATGAAGTCGTGCTGTACGAGCATGACAATTTCGGTGGCGCATCCCATGTGGTGAATGCGTCCAGCGGTTGTTTAGGTAATCTGCATGATCGTGCCAGCTCTATTGTCGTGCGCACGGCGGGCGGTGGCGGCGCTACCGGTTTTGCGGCGATTGTCAGTGAAGCGCAATTCAACCAGATGTTCCCCAACCGCAATCCGTTCTATACCTATTCCGGATTGGTGGAAGCGGCAAAAACCTACCCTGCGTTTGCAGGCACTGGAGATCTCGCAACCAAAAAACGCGAAGCCGCTGCAGCCATGGCTAACTTCCATCACGAAACCGGCGGATTGGTGCACATTACCGAAATTGCCAAAGGTGAATACTGCGGCGATTGGGATGGTAACCCGTCTACCTGTCCGTGTGAGCCGGGCAAACGTTATTACGGTCGAGGCCCGATTCAATTGAGCTGGAACGGTAATTATTGTGCAGCGGGTGATGCGTTAGGTTTGGATCTGCGTCGTTATCCTGAACAGGTTGAACAAAACGCAACAACAGCCTGGAAAACGGCGTTGTGGTTCTGGATGACTCAGTCCGGTGCCGGTTACTGGCCAGCCCATACTTCCATGGCAAATGGTTACGGTTTTGGTGAGACCATTCGTACTATTAACGGTGCTTTGGAGTGTAATGGTGCTAATCCGGGGCAAGTGCAGAGTCGGGTGAATTTGTATAACCAGTTTATAAATATTCTGGGGACTACACCGGGTAGTAATGTGAGTTGTTGATGTTTGGTTTTGAAGTATTTGTGCGTTGAATACGTTTGAGGTGAGGCGGGGTGTTTCGAAAACGCGGTGAATACATCCCTGTAGCTCCCTCACGTCGTCCTTGACGTGAGGGTTTCGAAGCATCCCCGCCTCACGTCAAACTCACATCTCAGTGACGGCGAGAGAAAATCTCAACGATTTTCCAAGCGGTTGTAGTCAAGAATGCCGGCGTCGTTTGGTTGGGTTGCGTGATAATACGCATGAATTTCATCGCTGATTTGCCAGAAGTCCGGGTCGGTGCGGCGGATGCCGTAGCGATCGCGCAGGGCTTGATAGTCCGCTTCACTCGTTAACTGCTGAATACGTTTAACAAAATCCGGTAGTTGCTTTTCATCCACCAGCATAAATGCATTGGGGTAGGCGCCGATGATGCCGCGTACCAGGGTTATGTCGTCTTCTGTGGGAACATGGCGATGCTCTTCACGGAACAGTGATGACAGGTTAGTGTAGGCGTTGTTATGCAACAGGGTAAAAACGCCTATTTCGGGTACGCGAATGAAGGTGGTTTGCGGTAAAAAGCTGATGGGGTCGCCTGTAATTTGATGCAATTGTTTTAGTGCATTCCGGGTTGTGGATGATAGTGGGGTGCTGGCGATATCGTGTTGTTGATTTAATACTGGATGCAGATGCGCCTTTAACATATCGAACAACTCAGCTTTATATTGATGGGTTTTATAAGGGATCGTATTATTTACGTGCAGATTTTTTTGATACAAATCCAGATATTCGTGCACTTCTTTTTCTGCATCTCGGTACCAGAAGGTCAGTTCCGCCTGACGGGTTTCCGGTGGCAACATATCCAGAAAGGTAATCTCGCCTTCCATGCGTAAAAAATCCATGTATAAACGGCTGAGCAATTGGTGGGATAAATTGCCGTACACATCGAATCCGGCAACCAACAAATAATGAATACGTTCCAATAATGGATAACCGATGACCCAGGCGGTTTTTGGGTCTTGCCCAATCAGCCCTTGATTGACGCTGGCGCTGTCGCTGTGGCGAAAAACGGTTAGCGCTGCATTTTGATTATTGCCATTCCCGTCCCAAATCATGTCGAGCGTGACCGCACCCTGGCTTTCCACCTTTTCTTGCACATAATTGGCTTTGGCCACCAGGTATTTTTTTTGCAGACTGGAGTAGCGCGACCAGTTGGTTATCGGCAGTAAGGTACTGCCGACCGATGCGGGCAATTGCAGATGGTTGCTATTTTGCGCGAGGAACATGGCATCCTGTTCTGATGACATCAGCTCTGGATCGACAAAAAATACCCAGAAGTGATCCTGAATCACGTTGAGCGCAACCTGGCCGCGACACACAGGACCTTTAATAAAATTCATAATCGTGAACTGCGCTTCATCCAACAAAAAGCGATAGCGTGATCCTACGGGTAATTCCATAAACGTTGCAAACGGGTTGGCGGCCATATCAGGGTGGTACGATGGCAATTTGCTGACTTGATATTCCGTATCATAAAACCAAGCTTGCCAATTTTCACGGCGTGCAGTGTTCAACGCATAGGGTAAAAAATTCTTCGCCACAATAGTGGATGGATCGCGCCAGAAGCGATAATAAACCCGCTTTACCGCCGGATCATCGAACGGACGACGTGTGCTGATGCGTTGGATCGGTTCGCCCGATGGTGTGCTGGAACGCACCAGACGAAAATAATGTTGCGGCGCTTCATCGAAGTAGATGTGCGCTAGAAATAAATGTTCAAAAAGATAGCGATTCACCAATTGTGACTTGATGTCATCGCCGTTTAAAAAGATCTCCCAATCGGTGATTACGGTTTGCAGTTGTGCATCTATTGTTGCCGCTACACCCGGTTGGGCACCTTCCGCGAGCCAGCGCATCAACAAATTGTATTCATCTTGCTCCAAACCCGGTAAACCGTAAGGCATACCCCATAACGGATAATTTTTTTCATAGTGCTCCAGAGTTTCCAGCTTGGGGCATTGTTGATCCCGATTAAGGTCGAAGGTAAAGCTCTCAGGAAGGATGGCAGTTTTGGGTAAGGGATGTTGCTGCTTCAGCATCAGCATGCGCGCCATAACACTGCCGTCAATATTGGCTTCGGCCACATTCAAACGTTCGTTGATTACCGGAAAAAAGCCTTTGTCTCGCCACGCCTGTGTCGTGGTTGCATCTTCAAATAACCGCGTGAGATTGGCCGCAAGCAAACGTGAACCATCGTAGACTTTTTCAGTGCTGGCACCACGCAACAAACCTTTGAATGATTCCAGTTTTAGTTGGCAGGGTGCGTCGTAACAGGCATGGCAAACAATACAACGCTGCTCAAAGATTTGTTGCACGTCTGCATGATAATCAATGCCGGTGCTGGGGTGTTGCGGTACATATTCGCGCGCCTGGGGCTTGCCGTAACGTTGATCCCACAAGGAACTGCCGATAACACTACAACCAATGACGAACAACGAGAGCAGTAAGAGACTGCTGCGCGAGCAGGAGCGGAGAAAACCCATGAGTAATAACCTATTGATAAATCTGGCAGGAAAGTTTTTTATTGTGTCATAAAAAGCACGGTAACAACGTGCTGATCAACACAGCGTGAATGAAGGCTGTCCGGTTAAGCCAGGCTTTCGGCAGCTGAAATTGGGAATATCATGATGAAGGTTGCTCCGGCACCCCATTGTGATTCGATAGTGATCTTGCCGCGCAGTTTTTGCGTAACGAGGTTGTACACAATAGATAACCCCAGTCCAGAGCCGCCGGTTTTACGTGCGGTGGTAAAAAACGGTTCAAAAATTTTATCCTGGATATCGGGCGCAACACCGCAGCCGTTATCGCTGTAACTTAAATGCACTTGTCCCTGTTGCGCGGCGACATGGATGTTGATTTCGCCTTGGTCCATGCCGACAAAGCCATGGTGGATGCTGTTGGTGACCAGGTTGGTAATAATCTGCGCGATTGCACCAGGATAACTGCTCATCCGAATGATGTCATCGCTGGCGTAGTGACAGCTAAGCGTGTGCTGCTTGAGCAAGGGTTGCAAACTTTTGATGATGATATCCAGGCAATTATTGAGTTCGAATTCCTCTTCTTCGGATGAGGTTTGAATTGCTCCGGTTAACTTGAAATTATGTACCAGGTTAGCCGCGCGGTTAAGGTTATGTGATACCAAAGTAATACCTTCGGTCAACGACATGAGAAACTGTTTGAAATCATCTTCCGCCAAATCGCCTTGGGTATAGAGCTGGTAAACGCGCTTCAATTCGCTTTCGCAATGGGTCGCCGAGGTAACGGCGATACCTAGCGGTGTATTGATTTCATGAGCCAGGCCGGAGACCATACGGCCCACGGACGCCAATTTTTCGCTCTCGATGAGTTTGGCCTGGGTGTGCGTTAAATTACGCAATGCATTCTCCAACCATTGTGTTCGCTCTTTAACTTTCTCTTCCAATTGTTCGTTGCTTTGTTGCAATTGCTTTTCATAATTGTTGCGTTGCTCGGCGCTCAACGCGCGGCCATAGAGGTCTGCCAGAGCACTTACAAACGCGACTTCATCATCCGTCCACACTCGCGTGTGCCCCTGGTGCTCGCAACAAATAATGCCGGTCATCTCACCATGGTGGTGAATCGGAGCATCCAGCATGGCGGTGATGCCCAGCGATGTCAGATAGTCCTTGCTGAACTCACTGGTGCTTTCATCGCTGTGGGCATCGTGAGCCACGATGGCGCGGTCCTGATCAAGTGCGGAAAAGTAGCGGGGATAATTCTGCCGAAAAAGTTGCGGTGTTTCCGCTTTTTGGTTGGTCTGATCGACAAGTAAACAGCACACCATTGTCTGGCGGTCATCCGACAACAACCAGATGCTGGCGCGTTTTATCTTCAAGCCTTCAATAACTGAATTGAGAATCAGGGAATTTGCTGCGTTCAGATCGCCGTTATCAATAACATTGGATTTTGAAACCTGGTGAAGGATATTGTAAAAAGTGTGCGTCATGGCGACTCAAGTTAATCCGGCAATTGGCGACGAATAGTTTTAAAGGTATCGAATAGGCTCAGTGCTGCATCCACCAGCTTCGGATCAAATTGGCGGCCGCGTCGCTCGCGAATATAGGTGCGGATATCGGCTTCATTCCACGGCTTTTTATAAGATCGTGTGGAGCCGAGCGCATCGATCACATCAATGATGGCCACAATCCTGCCTTCGAGTGGTATGTCTTCGCCCGCCAGGCCGCGTGGATAGCCATTGCCATCCCAATGTTCGTGATGGGTATAAGCAATGCGTGCGCCCATCTTGGCGATAATCTGGTTGGAGTTTTTTAATAATTCGTAACCGATGGTGGCGTGGGTTTTCATAATTCCCCACTCTGCCGGATCAAGTTTATCCGGTTTGTGCAAAATGCTTTCAGGAATACCAATCTTGCCCACATCATGCAGCGGCGATGCATAACGCAAAGTTTCGGCATACTCGTGTGACAGGCCGATCTTCAAGGCCATCAATTCACACATCAGGGATACACGACGTACATGGGAACCGGTTTCCTTTGAGCGTTGCTCGATGGCATCGCCCAGTATCAATAACAATTCCTTTTGGGTTTCCTGCACCGTTTCACGTCCGGCAAGGTTCTGAAAAATCAGCGTGATATTGGCGGCAAATAATTTAAGGATGTCTTCCTGGATATCGGAGTCCGGCTGGCGAAAATGAGTGTACAGAACGCTTTCTGTTCGTGGGTTCGTGTTGTAATAACCAATAAAAATACCATTGCCACTGAGCGAGGTTTTGCGCTCCAGGGTTTGCAATATCTGATCTTTAATCGATTCGGGAATAATTGATGTGTCCCAACGGTTGTAGAGTTCAACGGCTGCACCGGTAGCCGCTAACAATCTGAGTTCCATATCGCCGTATAAATCTTCATGGCGACTGACCAGGTACATCTCGGTGGTGTCGATCCCCAGTAATTGAATCATGTGTTCCAGCACCGCATTACCGAATTGGTGCAAAGTCTGGCTGAGTAATACCGAATCAGAAGCAGTAATAACTTTGCGCATGCCGCGCTGGCTAGCTTCTATAGTGATAATGTCGCGATAAGAACGGATGCAGGAATAAGTGCAAGTTTTGAGTTTGGTGTCAGTTAACTCGGTTTTACTTTTGTAATCGTTGATGTCATAAGTGCGGATGACGGTTTCTTCCGGTGAGGAACCTGGTTGCCCGGTACGCAGCACAATGCGTGTAGTGTGATTTTGCAATTCGTTGCGTATTTGATGAATCAGGTTGAGCCCTGCATCATCCTGCTCCATCACCACATCGATAAATGCCAGGGCGATGTCAGGGTGATCCTGGAACAGGCGCAAACCATCGACAGCGCTGTAGGCACTGAGGAATTCCAGTGGAATGTCATCGATACGCGTGTTGCCCAATACCAACTTGGTAACAGCATGAACCTGACGCTCGTCGTCAATAATAGCCACTTTCCAAGTGCGCACACTTTGCGGCAGGGTGGCAGGCGTAGCGCGCAAGACGGTCTTGGGCGATTTTTTTAAAAATTCCATTTGCACTGCTCTCACTACAGATCAGTTTATTCACTGAGTATAGAAGACTTCAATGTCATTGCCGGGTTATGCCTTATAACTTTTTGCTAGCGCAAGGGGGTAAAGTAACAACAGCTTTTTTATGGCTAGCGGTTGATATCACGCTATCTGACGCCATGAATAACGCTTTGGTAGTTATAGCGGCAAGGTATATCGGCACCGCGAATAGCTACACTGAAATAACGGTTTACAAGACAGGAGAGGACTATGCCTAAATCCGTCAACCGCCTGGATGACCCATCCACGCATTTGATTGTGCGCAATGCCACATTACAGGATGTGCCTGCCATCGTTGCCCTATCGGAACGCGTTTACAAACCTTTGCAAATGGAGACTTACACCCCGGCGGCCGTGACCGGTCAAATTAATAACTTTCCGCGTGGGCAAATTGTGGTGTTAGTCGGTGAGAATCTGGTGGGGTATTGTGCGACTTTCCGTATCGCTGAAAAAATTGCGATGAGGCCACATACCTGGAATGAAATCACCGGTAACGGTTACGCATCGCGCCACGACATCAATGGCGATTGGCTTTACGGTATGGAGGTATGCATTGATGACAGCTGTCGCGGTTATCGCATTGGGCAACGCCTTTACAACGAACGCAAAAAATTATGTCAATCCCTCAGCTTGAAAGGCGTGGTGTTTGCGGGACGTATGCCGAACCTGGCCAAGCGCATAAAAAAATTGAGAACCGTAGAAAATTACATTGACCAAGTGGTACATAAAAAAATCAAAGATCCGGTGCTGTCCTTTCAGTTACGTAACGGTTTTGAAGTTATCGGCGTAATCGAAAATTATTTGCCGGACGATACCCAATCAATGGGGTATGCCGCACATCTGGTGTGGCGCAATCCAAAATTGCAACTCAAGGAAGAAAAACCGATCAAAAAATTCGGTGTACATATGGCGGATGTTGTCCGTATTGCAACGGTGCAGTACATGTTGCGCAAGGTCAGTTCATTCGGTGAATTTATCAAGAATATTGAGTACTTTGTGGATGTGGTGGCAGATTACAAAAGCGATTTTGTGGTGTTTCCGGAACTGTTTACGCTGCAATTGCTATCCATTGAAGACCAGGAATTATCGCCGTTTGAATCCATTGAAGCACTGACTAAATACACGCCGCGTTTTAAAGAAGCCATGCGCAATATGGCGCTGAGTTACAACGTGAATATCATCGCCGGCTCGCATCCCACACGTGTGGAAAACGGACGCATTGAAAATATCAGCTACGTGTTTCTGCGCGATGGCCGTATGTTTGAACAACCGAAAATCCACCCCACACCTAACGAACGTTACTGGTGGGATATTGAAGGCGGCAGCACCTTGAGTGCGATTGATACGGATTGCGGACCCATTGGTGTACTGGTGTGTTACGACTCGGAATTTCCCGAATTAGCGCGCCACCTGGTGGACCAGGGTGTGCAGATTTTATTTGTGCCTTTTTGTACTGACGAACGTCAGAGTTATTTGCGTGTGCGTTATTGCTGCCAGGCGCGAGCGGTGGAGAATCAGATTTTTGTGGTGATGTCCGGTAACGTCGGCAACCTGCCCAATGTGGCCAATCTGGATATTCAATACGCGCAGAGTTGTATCCTCACACCGTGCGATTTTCCGTTCTCGCGCGATGGCATTGCCGCCGATACTACGCCCAATGCCGAGATGGTCGCCTTCGCCGATTTGCGCCCGGAAACCCTGATCATGGCGCGCAACAGCGGCACGGTCCAAAACCTCAAAGACCGTCGCCACGATTTATACCGGGTGCAATGGCGGGGTGATAAGAAAAAGTAAAAAGACATGTAGGTCGGATTAGCGGCAACGCCGCGTAATCCGACATGAGCAAACAGGGTTTACGTCGTTAATCCAAATCACGCGCTCATCCTGCAAGGTTTCGCGACCTAAATCTCCACCGGCGTATCCGGATGATTCCCCCATTCCGCCCAGGAGCCGTGATAACCACGGATATTAAACCCCAACGCCTTACCCACCAGATACGTAAACCCGGAGCGGTGATGACTTTGGCAATGGGTGACGATGCGCTTATCTTCTGTAATCCCCAGATCCGCCAGGTATTCACGCGCGTCTTCGCGGATGCGCAAACCATTATTCGGGTCCATCAAATTGGTCCAGTCGCAATTGATCGCACCGGGAATGTGGCCGAGCTTCGTCGTGCTGCCGCGTTGGCCGTGATACTCCGCCGGGCTGCGCGCATCCCACACCACAAAATCCGCTTTATCCAGATCACACAGGATATCGCGCACCTCAATCACCACATTCGGGTCAAGGGTTACGTTAACTTGGCTCGGCTTTACGGCGGGGATCTCGGTAGTCAACGGCAGTTTCGAGGCCTTCCAGGCATGGATACCGCCATTCAGGTAGGAATAACGCATATGCCCGATGGCATCCAGGGTCCAGATAAACCGGCCAGCCCAGCCGCCGCCTTCATCATCGTAGACCACTACATGAACGTCGGGCGTTAATCCCAGGAAAGAAAATAATCGGTTCAATTGATCCACACTGGCAATCTTGCCCGGTACCGGTGGCTGGTTACACAACAGTAATTGCGGCGGCACATGCACGGCGCCGTCGATATGACCTTGCTGATAGGTGGCGTCGCTGCTCAGATCCACCAGCAACAATTGGTTGGGTTGGGCCAGCAGTGCCGCCAGTTGGGTCGGCTCAATCACAAAGGGTAATGCGGCCATGGGAAACTCCTTAATGTTGGGAAAGCGAACCTGGCTAGGCTCAAGCCTGGTCCAGCGTGCTCAAGATGTAACGATAACTGTCCATGCGTGTCTGGCTGATGTCACCCGCCGCCAGCGCTCGCAAGATCGCACAACCCGGTTCGTGGCGGTGGCTGCAATCGCGGAATTTACAGTGGCCGATAAAGGGCCGGAATTCCACAAATCCCTCCAGCACCTCATCGGCCTCCATGTGCCAAAGGCCAAACTCCCGAATGCCGGGGGAATCAATCAAATGGCCGCCACCGGGAAAGTGAAACAACTGGGCGTTGGTGGTGGTATGGCTGCCCTGTTGCCTGTCGGACAGCTCACCCACGCGCAGGTTGCAGTCCGGCAACAGTGAGTTGACCAGGGATGACTTTCCCACCCCTGACTGGCCTACAAACACGCTGGTAAAATCAGCGAGGTAACGCATCAATTCATCCAGGCCGGTATTCTCCTTGGTAGACACCTTAAGCACGTGATAACCCAGGCGGCGATAGGTTTGTTCGAGATAAGTAATCTTTTCGCGCGTCGCGTCATCAACTCGATCCATCTTATTGATCAACAGTGCCGGTTCAATGCCAATCCCGGTGGCCGCCACGAGGTAACGGTCAATCAGATTTGCGTGAGGTTCGGGATAGGGGGCGACGACAACAATAATGCGGTCGATGTTAGCGGCGATGGTCTTCATATCGCCATGAGGATCAGGCCGACACAGCGCCGACTCACGCGGCAACACCGCGACCACCACCCCGTAGGGATTCCCGTCGCGCCAGACCACCTGATCGCCAGTAACCAGCGAACCCAGGTTACTGCGGAAATGACACCGCTTATGCACCCCGGCGTTGTCGCCATCCGTCGCCTCCACGACAACTTGCGTGCCGTAGTGGGTAATCACTAATCCGTGCGCCTCCGGCCCTAGCTCCCCTTCCGACAAATGCTCATCCGCTACGCTATCGCGCTTCGCGGCGCGCGCGCTGCGCTCCGCCTGGATTTTTTCAATGCGCCAGGACTGACGCCGGGTGAGTTTGCGTTTGCTCATCAGTGAGTTTCATTACCGGGTTGTGGGGACAGGAGTGAGACGTTAATCTGGCCGGCAATTGTGCCCTATATATGAAGGAAAAAACCATGAAACCACTTAAAAACTACCTTGCTCGTGCTGGCCGCGTTAAATTTGGTCTCAGGATGCTCATTTGCGTGTTGTAAACTCCGCTCCTTCGACCAAATTTGCCTTGCCAGCCCTTCACCGCTAACGTTTTTAAGAGGTTTCATAAATGCAAAACGAAAACAACCTGATCTGGATTGATTTGGAGATGACCGGCCTTGATCCGGATAAGGACGTGATCATCGAAATCGCCACGCTGATCACCGACGCCGACCTCAACATCCTCGCTGAAGGCCCCACTTACGCCGTCCATCAACCGGACAGCATCCTCGACACCATGGACGAGTGGAACACCAACCAGCACGGCAAATCCGGCCTCACCCAAAGAGTGCGCGACAGCAAGATCAGCCCCGCCCAAGCGGAAGCCGACACCATCGCGTTTCTGGAACAGTGGGTACCCAAAGGTAAGTCACCCATCTGCGGCAACTCCATCTGCCAGGACCGCCGGTTCCTCGTGCGCGGCATGCCGCAACTCGAAGCCTACTTCCACTACCGCAACCTGGATGTTTCCACCGTCAAAGAACTCGCCCGCCGCTGGCGCCCCGACGTACTCGCCGGCGTAA
>CAMPIG010000008.1 GCA_946886255.1 uncultured Cellvibrio sp.
TCGAAACCCTCAAGTCAAGGACGACTTGAGGGAGCTACAAGGATGTATTCATGCGCTTTCAAAATAAAAGGCCTAATGCCAAACGAACTACGAAGTACCTTTTTCTGTCACAATGAAAACCCTCACATCCTAAACACCAACCCCTTCTCCTTATAATCCCGCACAAAAACATCATGACTACCATCTCGCAACGCACGCTTCACCAGAAAACTTTTATCAAGATTCCCCTGCTCAATCTCCGCCAGATTCAACACCTGCTCCTTCTCCAACTTACCGCTCTGATCATGCACCACAATCACCCGCGGCAAATGGCGATAACGGTGATTGGTCTCCAACACAATACCCACACTCCCGTTAACCAACTCCACCAAACTGCCTGGGGGATACAAGCCGACACACTTCATAAACTCCAGCGCAAGCCGCTCATCAAAATGCGTACCACGATCCTTGAAAATATTTTTCAGCGCATCCGTACTGGGGATGGAGCGAGAATAACAACGGTCTGCCGTCATCGCATCATAAGCATCAACGATGGAAACGATACGCGCGAATTCGGAAATACCGGACGCTTTTAATTTGCGTGGATAACCGGTGCCGTCAACACGCTCGTGATGGCTGTAGGCCACATCCACAGCGCCGTGAAAAATACCTGGCGACGACATCAATAGGTTACGCCCATGCACCGTGTGGGCTTTGATCATATTGAATTCCTTGGGCGTCAGCTCACTAGGCTTATTCAATATGTCATGGGGCACGCGCATCTTGCCCACATCATGCAGTAAACCACACAAGCCGAGTTTTTCCAGTTCCGGTTCGCTCATACCCAAATGGCGGCCAAAAGCAATGGCGAGGATACAGACATTCAAACAGTGCTCAGCGGTGTACTCATCTTCATTGCGCATGCGCGACATCCACAGCAGCGCGTCAGCGTTGCGCAACACACTTTGCACGCAATCTTTTACAGTGGATTTGGCTTGTTCGGTATTGATGACACCACCGAGGCGGACATCATCCAGCAGGGTTTTGGTGAGACGGCGAGCTTCGCGATAAACGCTAACGGCGGCAGCACGCTCCTGTTCCGCCGACACTTTATTGATATAGGTAATTTTGGCTTTGGGCTTGGGGCCGAGGATGGCTCGCTCTTCCGGTGGAATCCACGTGTCCTGCACCGCATCCACCCAGATGTACTCCGAGTATTCAGCTACGGTGTCGATATCGTCCAGACTCTCTACGATAAACCCTTGCATCAGAAACGGCGTTTCCAGCCAATCCCGATCAAGTTTGGAGACATACATACCGATTTTCAGCGCTGAAATATGGATCCTTACCGTTTGCCGGTTGGTATCCACATGTCCCGGCTGCACTTCACGCCGATCCAAGCTAACCTCTCTTTGACTGCATTTATTATATGGACGGAAGCAATCAGTCGACGATTGTTGACGACTATTACGACCACCTTGCGCATTTTTCATCGCGAAGAGCATGTTCAGAGCATAGCTGGTTTTGAAGTAGGTCACACCAGACAAAAAGTTATGAATCGGTTTTTTTTTATACGAAGCGATACAAGTATGTCAGTTGATTTTTTTTGCTTCATCCCACAAGCGGTTCATCTCCGCCATTGAAGATTCAGCCAAGGGAAGAGCGCTGTGTTGCTCCATATACTGGAAGCGCTGTTCAAACTTGCGATTCGCCGCGCGCAGGGCGGCTTCGGCATCAATCTTGAGGTAGCGGGTAATATTTACCACGGCAAACAACAAATCGCCCACCTCCTCTTCGACCGCCCGGGCATCCTGCTGCGCCAGTGCATCCTCCACCTCGACAAGTTCTTCGCGCACCTTGGCAATCGGTCCATGGATATCATCCCAATCAAACCCTACCGACGCCGCGCGTTTTTGCAGTTTGGTCGCTCGAGTGAGCGACGGCAGATTCACCGGCACATCATCCAATAGGCCGGTCTTGCCTTTGGCTTCCCGCTCCTGTTGTTTGATCGTTTCCCAGCGCGCTTTTACATCCACCGGCAGGGTGTGACGATTATCTATCTTGCTGTGCAAGGTGCCGTCGGGAAATATATGGGGATGTCGACGCACCAGTTTGGCCACCAGATCTGAAACCACACTGGCAAAATCAAAGCGCCCCTCCTCTTTGCCAATCTGAGCATAGAAGATCACCTGAAATAACAGATCGCCCAGCTCCTCATTCAGATGGGCAAAGTCCTGCTTTTCGATCGCATCGACAACTTCGTAGGCTTCTTCAATTGTGGAAGGTGCAATGCTGGCGTAGTCTTGCTTGATGTCCCAGGGGCAACCTGTGTCGGGATCACGCAATCGGGCCATGAGGTATAACAGATCATCAACGGTGTATTGCGGTTGGTTCACGCGGAGTCCTTGGGGTGATGGGTTTCAATTTGCGGTCTTGTGTCGGATTACGCGGCGCATGGCGCCGCTAATTCGACCTACGTATTCCGATGCGACAAAAAATTAATGTTTGCGACGCGCCGAAGCGATGTTGGGTAACTGATTCAAGCGCGTCAATATGCGGCTCAACTCATTAATACTGCGAATCTCGGCAGTAATCAGCATATCCACCGTGTTCTTACGCTTATCCGATAAGGTTTGCAATGCGCTGATGTTGATCCGCTCGTTATCGAGCAGCGCCGTGATATCGCGCAGCAAACCGTAGCGATCATAAGCCTCAATGATGAGGTCCACCGAGTATGCACTTTGCGGCGCCGAGCCCCATTCCACTTTGATGATACGTTGCGGTTCATCCGCCTGGAGTTGCAATACATTGCTGCAATCCTGGCGATGAATAGACACGCCCTTGCCCAAGGTAATGTAACCCGTGATCGCATCACCTGGCACCGGGTTACAGCAATTGGCGATCTGGGTCAGTAGGTTGCCCACACCTTCAATATAAAAATCTGATTCCTTCTTCTTGTTTGACGACTTGGCACGGAAGGGAATTACCGGTTCTTTCGGGTTAGCGAGATCCAATAATTTTTGTGCAGCATTGAGTACCTGACCTACGCCGACGTCGCTCGCACCTACCGCCGCGTAAAGATCATCAAGGTTGGCGAAATGCAGACGCTGGGCCAGTTCCTCAAAATCCAGATCAAGCAATGCCAGGCGTTTGAATTCCCGATCCAACAGCGCCTGGCCTTCCGCGATATTCTGATCGCGTGCCTGTACCTTGAACCAATGCTGTACCTTGGCCCGCGCCCGCGCGGTGTTCACATAACCCAAAGCTGGTGATAGCCAGTCCCGGCTCGGCGCTTCGCGCTTGCCGGTCAGGATTTCTACTTGATCTGCGTTATTCAGGTGATAGTTGAGCGGCACAATCCGGTTGTTTACCTTGGCCCCGCGACAACGGTGCCCAACATCTGTATGGATACGGTAGGCAAAGTCCAGCGGCGTGGCAGTTTTAGGCAAATCCACCACGTGGCCTTCCGGGGTAAAAACGTAGATGCGGTCCTGGTTGACGCTACGCAAATCGTCTTTCAGCGGCTCGCCGCCCAACTCATCGTGCCATTCAAGCACCTGACGCAACCAGGAAATTTTTTGCTCGTAGCTGTCTTGCGCGTTTTCCTTGTCGGTACCTTTGTAACGCCAGTGTGCGCATACACCATACTCGGATTCTTCGTGCATGGTGTGGGTGCGAATCTGGATCTCCAGTACCTTGTTCTCCGGCCCCATCACCGCCGTGTGCAGGGAGCGATAACCGTTCTCTTTGGGTGAAGCAATGTAGTCATCAAACTCGTGGGGAATGTTGCGCCAGAGACTGTGGACAATCCCCAGCACCGTGTAGCAATCGCGCACTGTGGGCACCAGAATGCGCACCGCACGAATGTCGTAAACCTGGGAAAAATCGATGCCCTTGCGCTTCATCTTGCGCCAGATACTGTAGATATGCTTCGCGCGCCCGGTGACTTCACCGTCAATATTGGCCGCCAACAACTCCGAGCGCAGCAGCGCCAGCATATTGTCGATGTATTCCTGCCGCGCCATGCGCCGCTCATCAAGCAAGCGTGCAATACGTTTGTACTCTTCTGGCTCCAGATAGCGGAACGACAAGTCCTCCAATTCCCATTTGATATGACCAATGCCCAGGCGATGAGCCAGGGGTGCATAGACATCGGCCACTTCCCGCGCAACCTGCCGACGGCGCTCAACGCTAACCGTTTTGACCGACCGAATAGCACAGGTACGCTCGGCGAGTTTTATAAGAGCAACACGCACGTCATCCACCATCGCCACCAGCATCTTGCGGATATTTTCCGCCTGCTCTTGGGATTGACGGCCAAGGATGCGTTCTTCGTTGTCGTTGCGTTGGTAGCTGATCGCCGCCATGCGCAACACACCTTTCACCAACTTGGCGACGGTATCGCCAAATTGGTGTTGCACATCAAGTAAAGGAATTTTGTTTTCGCGCACCGCGCGGTAAAGGATGGCGGCGACAAGAGTATCCTGATCCAGTTGCAGGTCGGCGAGGATTTCCGCCATCTCCAGACCAATTTGAAAAGAGTTGGCCTCGCCTCCCCAATTGTGCTGGAAATCGCTGTGAATACTGGCCGCTGTCAGACTGACTTCGCAAGCTTTACGCAATTCGTTGCGGGTGGCTTCGGGCTGGGAATCGATACCGTTGATTCGCTCGATCCAGGCATCGATATCGACATTGCCATCGGCCGCAATGGGGTGGTCTTGTCTGACTTTAACCATAGTAAATCCACTAACAACCAATTACGGGCGCACAAACAACGCCATGGATTCCACATGAGCCGTGTGAGGGAACATATCCAACACGCCCAGGCTGTCGAGCTGATAGCCGCTCGCCGCTAATAATTTGGCATCACGCGCCAGGGTGGCAGGATTGCAACTGACGTAGACAATGCGGCTGGCGGCAAGTTGCCCAATGCTGGAAACAATTTCACGCGCCCCATCGCGCGGTGGATCAAGCAGGATGGCGTCGACCTTGCCGCAACGTTGGTGTAACTGATTGACGCTTAATTTACTCAAATCCGCCGCCATAAAGGTTACGTTCTGTAACCCATTCCGGATGGCATTTTCACGTCCGCGCACGACCATCGCCTCCACCGCTTCGATGCCAATCACCTCAGCGCTGCGCCGTGCCAAGGGCAAAGTGAAATTGCCAATGCCACAAAACAGGTCCAGGACTCTTTCCGTGCCGGCCAGATTAAGCAATTTCAATGCCTGACCAACCATGTGCCGATTTACAACAGGATTTACCTGAATAAAATCTTGCGGGTGAAAACCCAAGGTCAATGAAAAATCTGGTAAATCATAGTTTAGCCGGGGATCGCAAACCTCACCCTCAATTGTCGAAAGCGCCGCCCCTTTATCACCTTGCAACCAAACCTGGCACTGCTGTGCATCAGCCAGTTGGCGCAAACGGTGTTTATCATCGGCAGTCAAGCGTTTGATATGGCGGACGATGACCCCGGTACTGGCGCTGGCTTCGATCAGTTCCAGATGAGTCACCGCCGCCGTGGACTGCAATTCTCGCAACCACTGCTGCAAAGGCGCGAGCAATCGATTTAACGACGGCGCCAACACCAGACACGCATCAATTTGGGTCAATTGCTTGCTCTGCCGTTGCCGAAAACCCAGCGTCACTGAGCCCTCTTTTTCATACCACACGCCCAAACGCGCCCGACTGCGGTAGCCGATAACAGGCGATTGAATCGGAGGAAGGATATGGCGCGGCGTAAGTCCGCCCCACCCTTGCATCTGTTCCAACAACGCATCTTGTTTAAGCTGGATCTGCTGGGCATCTGGCATGTGTTGTAATTGGCAGCCACCACACACCCGATAATGGGAACAGGGTGGAAGCTGGCGTTGCGACGCTGGCTCAATAACCTCATCTACCACTGCTTCGGCATAACGTCCGTGTTCACTGATAAAGCGCGCGGTAATCCGTTCCCCAGCCAGAGCGTCGGCCACAAACAGTGTCTTGCCCTGCCACTGGGTAACACCGCGACCGTCATGGCTTAAACGGTCGATGACAAATTCGCCCAAGCGCTGGTTAGGTCGTGCTGCCGGCGCCGTCTCTTCACGCCGCCCGGCGTTGCGCTTAGGGACATGGCTGAAGTCGAAATCTAAAGAGGGTTTGTTTTTTTTATCGCCGCGCGGCTTACTACCCAGTTTGCCGGGATGTTTGCCTTTGCCGCCGTTTTTTCCGTGGGACATAAATGATTATCGCTGAATGAGGGTAATGGCCAGTGCGGACCACTGAAGAGAAAGTCGGCGCACTAGGCGCCAACGTTGAAAACACCGGAAGACAAATAACGATCACCGCGATCACACACAATCGCCACAATCACCGCATCGTCAACCTGCTGGCTCAGTCGCAGTGCGGCAGCGACAGCACCACCGGATGATACACCGCAAAAGATGCCTTCTTTACGGGCCAGCGCGCGCATGGTGTCTTCCGCTTCCCGTTGCGACATGCTGACAATTTCATCCACGCGGGATTTGTCGTAGATCTTGGGCAGATAGGCTTCCGGCCAACGACGGATACCGGGAATACTGGCGCCCTCTGCCGGTTGTAGACCAATAATACGAATGGCCGGATTGCGCGCCTTCAGATAGCGCGACGCGCCCATGATAGTGCCGGTCGTTCCCATGGAGCTGACAAAATGGGTAATCGTGCCACGGGTCTGCTGCCAGATTTCCGGGCCGGTACTTTCATAGTGGACGAGGGGGTTGTCGTCGTTGCCGAATTGATCAAGCACCTTGCCCTTACCTTCCGCTTGCATCTTCAACGCCAGGTCGCGAGCACCTTCCATACCCGCCTCTTTGGATACCAGAATCAGTTCCGCCCCGTAGGCACTCATGGAGGCTTTGCGTTCGGCAGTACTGTTATCTGGCATGATCAGGATCATGCGGTAACCTTTGATGGCCGCGACCATTGCCAGCGCGATGCCGGTATTGCCACTGGTCGCTTCGATCAATGTGTCACCGGGTTGAATATGTCCCCGCTCTTCCGCATGGCGAATCATGGAAAGCGCCGGACGATCCTTAACCGAGCCGGCAGGGTTATTACCTTCCAGTTTGAGCAGGATAGTGTTGGTCGACTTGCCGGGTAAACGCTGCAAACGCACCAACGGCGTATTGCCGACAAAGGACTCAATCGTGGGAAAATCCATGCTCATCTCAATACCTGAAAGTAGATTGCCGGGGGGCGCAAAGGGGGGCTATTCTACCGCCGAATGTGCTATGGTGAAACCAACAAAAAAATCCGAATGACACCCCGTTAATCTCGTCTGTCCGTGCTCACAGGGCTTGTGTTTTCATGAAATATAAGAGTATCAAGGCGCAAGTCTGGCGCCTCATATTAATTCCTGCACTGTCCGTCAGCCTGATGCTGGCCGGTACTCTGACGTATCTCTACGTTAAACAGCTAAATAAATTTGTTGCGCACCGCGGCGGTATGTTGACACAAAAGATGGCGCACCTGAGTCACTATGCCTTGCGCAGCGGTGATGAAAATATGGTGCCATCAATTCTGGAAGCATCTCTGGAAGAGCCATTCATCCGCGCTATTCATCTCTATCATCACGAAACCGGGCAACACTTTCATGTGGGGCCGCAATTTATGGAGGTCACTCACGGCGACGCGCCGACTATGGACCAGCCAAGTACACGCATCACGGTGAAATCCATTTTGTTTTCTCACCCGGTGGTCGATAACAATGGCAAGCAACCCATCGGCTGGGTAGAGATGGAGTTATTGAATTCACCTTTCCTGGTGCTGCGCTATGAAACCCTGTTGATCAGCGTATTGATTACCGTCCTGTGTTTGATCCTCGCTGCCTGGCTAGCTATTCGCCTACACCAGAACATCATCATTCCGCTGAGCCACATCAAAAGTGTGGTGCGTAAACTCGCGAAAGGAAAATTACACAGCCGAGTGGATACCCATCATGGGCAGGAATTTTTAGAACTGGGGGAAACGGTAAACGCCATGGCGCTATCCATGGAAAAAGCGCAGCAGGATATGCAGGCCTATATTGACCAGTCCACCGAAGATCTGCGCGAAACGCTGGAAACTATCGAGATTCAAAATATTGATTTGGATATCGCGCGCAAGGAAGCACTCGAGGCCAGCCGTATTAAATCAGAATTTCTAGCGAACACCAGCCACGAAATTCGCACACCGCTCAATGGCATACTCGGTTTCACCAACCTGGCTTTAAAAACCGACCTTGATGAACAGCAGCGGGAATACCTGAATACGATTCGCGATTCTTCGCAACACTTGCTCACGGTGATCAACAGTATTCTCGATTTCTCCAAGATTGAAGCAGGCAAACTCACGCTGGATTATGTGCCCTTGCCCCTGCGTCGTTCAATCGATGAAGCGGTTCATATTCTCGCGCCGGACGCTCACGAAAAAAATCTGCAAATCATTGCGTACATCGATCCGGAAATACCGGCCAATTTATTGGGCGACCCATTGCGCTTCAAGCAGGTCATTACCAACCTGGTAAGCAACGCCATTAAATTCAGCAACAAAGGCAACATTATCGTTGATGTGGTGTTACTCACCCGACAGGAATCCCAGGCGACCATCAAAATCACGGTCAGCGATGAAGGTATCGGCCTGGCCCGCAGCCAAAAAGACAGTCTGTTTAATGCGTTTGCCCAGGTCGACACATCCAGTGCACGGGAGCATGGCGGCACAGGACTCGGCCTCGCCATCAGCAAAGGCCTGGTGGAGCGCATGGGTGGCGACATCGGTGTGGAAAGTGAACCGGAAAAAGGTTCGAGTTTCTGGTTTACGGCACGCCTGGGCATCGATAAAAAACAACCGACAACCAACTTCAAACCTAATTTCAATAAACGAAAAATTCTGGTTTGCGGGGAAAACTCAGCTTCCGCTGCACAAATCAGCCGGCTGCTGCAGGAGTGGGAAACCGATACGCAAGTGATCAGCGCTGTGCATGATATTTTCCCCACACTTCGCCAGGCACGTGATGCGGGTCAACCGGTTGATGTTGTTATCCTTGATATTTCACCCGCAGAACGCAAGATTCAACCGATCCTGTTGCATAATCTTACGGAACAATTAATGGGTGAATTCAATTGTAAGGTGATTGCCTGTTGTACCGCTGCACACCAACGCTTGCTGCGCAACCAGGCAGATAAATTACAGACCACTTTCGTCAATAAACCCATCACCTACGATTCGCTGTTACAAACTCTGGGACGGCAGTTAAATATCACGGTTAAGGACACCCGCGCCCAGGAAGCGGAAGCGGATGAACACCGGAATCGCCCAAGCGCATCGGTGTTGGTGGTCGACGACAATCCCGCCAACCTGCAACTGGCTTCGGAATTGTTGCGCGGTTTAAATACCAATGTTACTCAGGCGAGCAGCGGTAAAGAAGCATTAGACATTTGTGCCAAACAAAATTTTGATGTGATATTTATGGACATTCAAATGCCCGGCATGGATGGTATTGAAACTACGCGTCGCTTACGCGCCACAGAAACCGGAGGACGACGCACGCCCATCATCGCATTGACTGCACACTCGATGACGGAACAAAAATACGAGCTCTTGGTGGCGGGAATGGATGACTGTGTCAGCAAACCGGTCAGTGAAGCGCAATTAGCCCATATTGTTAATCGATGGGTATCGCAAACCGGCAAGAAAGAAGTCGTAGTGACACCACAGGAATTACAGAATTCTGTGACACAACCGCGCATGTCCGCGATTACTGACCTGGCGGAGGATGTTACCTCCGTGGATATTCTGACCTCCTTGCGTCTAGCGAATAACAAACCGAAACTTGCACGGGATATGTTAGTCATGCTGCTGCAAAATCTGGAAGCGGAACGCTGCGATATCAACGCGGCATTTGAGCAGGAAGATTTTGTCAAACTGGAGGAGTTGGTGCATCGCCTGTATGGCAGCTGCTGCTATTGCGGCGTGCCGCGGCTGAAGAAAATCAGTGGCCTGCTCGATAAACTATTACAAGCCAAACAATACGAGCAAGCACCGGGTGCGATGGTGTCTTTAAACAAAGCCATCGATGATGTATTGAACTGGGGACATAATCGCGACATTAACGCGATTTTTTCGCTGGATGAATAATCATTTAATCAGAGCGCAGGGAGGCAAACAACTCGCGACTACGTAAGGGCCTGGAGCCCAACAGCGGCTGTAACATCAAACGACTCAATCGTTTTGCTGCTTGCCGCGTCTCCTGCGCAGTAAAATTTCGTGCCGCCATGGCGAGTATGTCTTTGCCATGGAAGACTGGCAGCCTTGAGGTAGATGGGTGCGGATTTTCTGCCTGGTAAAAACCTGCTTGTGTATCAAACCAATAATGTAATTCCGAGCTGATCTCATCACCCGTGTGAGCATCTGCAGAAAAGTCGATGGCGTAACCCAAATCCTGCAACAAGGTGAATTCAAAATCACGCAGCAAAGGTTCCAGGTCAACATTGTCTCGCAAACGCTGCAAACTTTCCTGATAGCGATGATACAACTGCGCATGAGCATCCATTTCTGGCAACAGGCGCACCAGTAATTCATTCAGATAAAAACCGCTATAAAGCTGGGCACCGGTTAGATGGCAAGCGGGACCAGCGGCCTCGATAGCCGTCAGCAGTTTTAAATCGGTTTTGCCTTGCAGAGAAATCAATAATCCCAGAAAAGGATTAAACAAAACACGCTTGTTGCCTTTGCCTTGACGAACGCCGCGCGCCACGGCACCGATACGACCATACTCAGGGGTAAAAAAATCCACCAACAAACTGGTGTCGCGATAAGGGCGCGTGTGAAGAATGTAAGCGGGTTGAAGTTCAATGCGCATAATAGCGCTCGCGATTAGAGGTCGTTGTAGCCCAGGCTGCGCAATGCACGCTCGTCATCGGACCAGCCGGATTTTACCTTGACCCACAGGTTAAGCATGATCTTGCTTTCAAACAGTTTTTCCATATCGAGGCGCGCTTGTTGTCCAATCTGTTTGATACGTTCGCCTTTTTCACCGATCAAAATTCTTTTTTGTCCGTCACGCTCAACCAGAATTAACGCCGAAATCGTTAACAGGGCACCTTCCTGCTTAAACTCCTCGATCTCGACAGCCATCTGGTACGGTAATTCATCACCCAGCTGACGGGTAATTTTTTCACGTACTATTTCTGCCGCCATAAAGCGTGAGCTACGATCCGTAATCTGATCTTCCGGGTAGAGATGAGTCCCCTCCGGCAAACGTTCAACCAGTAAGGACTCCAGACGCTCCAGATTAATATTGCGCAGCGCCGAAACGGGAATGACTTCATCGACTTTCAGTTTCTCGGCAAGTTTTTGCAGGTGAGGTAAAAGCGTTTCCTTGTCTTCTACCTTATCCACTTTATTCACAGCGAGGATGATTGGGCATTGCACGCGGCTGAGTTGTGCAGCCACTGCCTCGTCTTCATCATTCCAAATAAAGCGATCCACCAGAAATACCACAACATCGACATCTTTCATGGCGGTACTGGCGGTGCGGTTCATATAACGATTGATTGCACGGGTTTCATTGAGGTGCAGGCCGGGGGTATCGACAAAGATAAGCTGTATATCACCTTCCGTTTTAATACCCACCACAGCGTTGCGTGTTGTCTGGGGCTTGCGTGAGGTGATACTGATTTTCTGGCCAAGCAGGTGGTTAAGCAATGTGGATTTGCCCACGTTGGGTCGCCCCACTATCGCGACATACCCACATCGGGTGCCAAGCGGTGCATCGTCATTGCTCGACATAGCCATTTGCCTTTATTAAGAAAATTGTGGATCAGATTTTAAGTAACCGCAGCGCTTTTGCGGCGGCTTGTTTCTCTGCCTCGCGCCGGTTGGATGCCTGCGCGCGCGTGGTTTTTTTCAGAAGCGACACGCGACATTCTATAGTGAACATCTGCGCATGGGCTTCGCCTTCCACCTCGACAACCGCGTATTCCGGCAGGGGTTGCTGAAGCGATTGAAGATATTCCTGCAGTCGGGTTTTTGCATCTTTTATTGGTGAGTCGAGCGTCAGTTCAGCCAAGCGTGCGGCATACCAGGTAGCAACTCGTTCGCGGCAAACAGGGAATCCACTTTCAACATAGATTGCACCAATCAGCGCCTCCAGTGTATCTGCAAGGATAGAATCACGCCGATGCCCGCCGCTTTTCATCTCGCCTTCACCGAGGATAAGACATTCACCCAGTTCAAATTCGCGTGCAATCTTCGCCAGGGTTTCCCCTTTGACCATTTGCGAACGCAAACGACTAAGCTGCCCTTCACGCGCTTCGGGGAAACGTTGAAACAGGGATTCACCAATAACGAAATTAAGGATTGAGTCGCCGAGAAATTCCAGCCGCTCATTGTTGCGCGCACCGCAGCTGCGGTGCGTCAATGCCAATTCCAAAAAAGCCTGCGTTTGAAATTGGTATCCGAGACGATGTTGTAAACGTTGGTATTTAAGATTTAACACTATTACTCGGCCACGGGTTTGCAGCACTGATGCGGAGCGGTACTGTCGAGATGGTTTTTAAAATCAACAACCACATCCAGGTTATAAAACAAATTGACGCGGGCTTCGTAGTCGATTTTAACAACAACACGATTTGCAGCACGGTCCACGACAATATTTTGGGCGTCTTTGGAACGGACATTGTTGATCATGTAGAAGTTGCCCATCTTTTTCTTGATTTCAGCGGTGGTCATATCTTCCAGCTTGGTGCCAGGCTCCACCAGTGCTTTCAGGCCGGATACCACGTAGCGATTTTCCGCATAGAGCGGGATGATCTTGAATGCACACAACAGAAAAAATCCGGCGACTGCCAATACCACCAGCCAACCCAACATCCCCAAGCCTTGCTGCTTTTTTAAGGTTTTCATCATTGCATCCTATGTTTACGGGTCACCCCAGGATTAACACTTATTGGATTTCACCAACGCGGTCAAAACTGGGCAGACTGAAGAATGAATCCCAGTGCATCCAGACGGCGAAGGCTTTACCTACGATAGCATTTTCCGAAACCTCACCCCAAGCACGACTGTCGGCACTATTGTCGCGGTTGTCGCCCATCATAAAATAATGACCAGCCGGTACCCGCCAGGTACCGCGTATGCTCAACCCGCCAGGCACCAGGTCCTTCTTAACCGTGAATTCCTTGCCGTTGATAGTTTCGGTGGCGAGACGGTAAGTCGGGTTGCCCGCTGGCAATTCAGCAATCAGTTTTTCCGGAACAACTTCGCCATTGATGGTGAGCACGTGATTGTTGTAAGAGATCAAATCGCCCGGCAATCCAATAACGCGCTTGATGAAATAGGTCTCCGGTTGGTGGGGCGGGAAGAACACCATCACATCGCCACGCTGAGGATCGTTGACCGGGATCACTTCGTTGTTAAGCACCGGCAGGCGAATGCCATAGGTGTACTTGTTAACAAGGATAAAGTCGCCGACATCCAGAGTAGGTTCCATGGAACCCGAGGGAATCTGGAAAGGCTCCACCAGAAAGGAGCGCAGCACAAACACGACCAGCAACACCGGAAAGAATGATTTGGCATACTCCACCAGCACGGGTTCACGACCGGCAGTTTGTTGCGCATCGGCGTAAGCGGCCTGCTTTTGCTCCTCAGCAATATTCAGTTTGCTGAACTGCTGGTCTACGGCTTCCATTGCCGCCCTGCGCGGGCGCGCCAGAACCAGTGCGTCATAAAGCCAAATCAGGCCGGTGATCAACACCGCCAAGGTAAGAATCAGGGGGAGATTAATGCTCATCAGTATTCCTTGTTCTACGGAATCTACACCGTGCACAAGCCAAACGGCCAGGCAAGGTATCAGCTGTCAATTTTTAATACGGCAAAGAACGCGGCTTGTGGAATTTCCACGCTGCCAACTTGCTTCATACGTTTCTTACCGGCTTTTTGTTTTTCGAGCAGTTTTTTCTTACGCGTCGCATCACCACCGTAACACTTGGCCGTGACATTCTTGCGCAGGGCTTTCACTGTGGTGCGCGCCACAATTTGCCCGCCGATAGCGGCTTGGATTGCAACATCAAACATCTGCCGTGGAATTAATTCTTTCATCTTTTCCGTGAGCGAGCGGCCAATGTTGTGGGCTTTGTCGCGGTGCACAATCAATGCCAGCGCATCCACCTTTTCGCTGTTGATCAACACATCCAGACGCACCAGACGCGCTGGTTGAAAACGCAGGAAGCTGTAATCCAGCGAGGCAAAACCCCGGCTCACCGATTTCAATCGATCAAAGAAATCCAACACCACTTCGTTCATCGGCAACTCATAGCGCACCGAAACCTGACTGCCGGTAAACTGCAAATCTTTTTGTACACCACGTTTTTCGACGCACAGCGTGATCACATTGCCCAGGTGTTCCTGGGGCACAAGAATGTTCGCCTCAACAATCGGTTCACGCATCTCCGAGATCAACCCCGGCTCCGGCAACTTGGAGGGATTATCCACGTAAATAGTCTCGCCTTTATTATCGACCACTTCGTACACCACTGTCGGTGCCGTAGTGATCAAATCGAGATCGTATTCCCGCTCCAGGCGCTCCTGAATAATCTCCATGTGCAGCATGCCGAGGAAGCCACAACGAAAACCAAACCCCAAGGCATCGGAGCTTTCCGGTTCATAAAACAGTGATGCATCATTGAGGGTTAACTTGGCGAGGGCTTCGCGGAAATCTTCAAAATCATCGGAGCTGACGGGAAACATCCCGGCATACACCTGGGGTTTGATCTTTTGAAAACCTTCCAATGCTGGAACGTCGGGGGTACTGGCATGGGTGATGGTGTCGCCCACGGGTGCGCCGTGAATATCTTTAATACCGGCAACCACAAAACCCACTTCACCGGCTTTCAATTCTTTCAACTGGGTCAGTTTCGGACTGAACACCCCTACTCCGTCAACACCGTGAACCTTGCCGATGGATTTGGTGATGATCTTGTCCTTCAAACGCAGCGCTCCCTGGGTAACCCGCACCAGCGACACAACGCCGAGGTAATTATCAAACCAGGAATCAATAATCAGTGCTTGCAGCGGCGCGTCTATATCGCCGACCGGGGGTGGTACCAAGCGCACGAGTTCTTCAAGAACGTCTTCCATACCCAACCCGGATTTGGCGCTGCAACGCACGGCATCGGAGGCATCAATACCGATGATATCTTCGATCTCCTGGGCTACACGCTCCGGCTCGGCCTGAGGCAAGTCCATCTTGTTCAGCACCGGAATCACCTCCAGCCCTTGCTCGATAGCGGTATAGCAATTGGCGACCGATTGGGCCTCAACGCCCTGCGCCGCATCCACCACTAACAGCGCACCCTCACATGCAGCCAAAGAGCGTGACACTTCATAGGTGAAGTCCACGTGGCCGGGCGTATCAATAAAATTCAATTGGTAGGTTTTGCCATCGCGCGCCTTATAAAACAGCGTCACGCTGTGGGCTTTGATGGTGATACCGCGCTCGCGCTCAAGGTCCATCGAATCCAGAACCTGGGCTTCCATCTCACGGTCACTCAAGCCGCCGCATAACTGGATAAAGCGGTCTGCAATAGTGGATTTGCCGTGGTCGATGTGGGCGATGATTGAAAAATTACGAATATGGCTGAGGTCGGTCACTGGATATCGAGTACTTATATAGATGACAAAGAAAGGGGTGACAGGGTAGCCCCTGCCGGGAAAGGCGGCAGTTTAGCTTATTTGTCTGCGGCTTGCTATGCGACCGAAAGCGGTGCTACAGGGGCTTTCACGGGTGGTTTTTAGTCGTACAAAACAGCTCCGGATAGAGCCCGGAGCTGTCAGCGTACCGGGCTATCGCAACGTGATGGTATGGAAAACCGGACGACCATTGCGCAGGAAGCGGATAGCCTGGGGCGTACCCTTTTCCAGCGAAGCCAGGATATCGTCATAACTCTCCACTGAACCCACCTCATTAAAGCCCAACTGATCGATCACATCCCCAACCATCAATCCTGCCTGGGCGGCAGGGCTATTGGGCTCGACATAACGCACGATCACTCCACCATTACCGGTTTGACCGGGAACGTCCTCAACATCTTCAACCACCAAACCGAGTGAGTCTGCCGCAGATGAAGGCTTTTTATCGGGCAGGACGGGAGTAGCTGCCTGTATCTGCGGCTCAGGTAAGACGCCGATGGTGACACGAATGGTCTGCTCTTTACCCTTACGGATAACCACGACCGGCACTTTGGATTTTGGGGAGGTACGACCAACCAGGTATGGCAGGTCCGCCTGCGTATTTACCTCGCGTCCATTGAACTTGATGATCAGGTCGCCTGCCCTGATCCCAGCCTTCGCAGCCGGACCATCGGGTTCTACATCAGCCACCAGCGCGCCGGTGGGTTTATCCAAACCGAGCGAACTGGCCAGATCCTTGCTGACTTCCTGGATTGCCACGCCCAGCCAGCCGCGATCCACCCGCCCTTTTTCTTTCAGTTGCTCGACCACCTCTTCCGCCACACTGGAGGGAATCGCAAAAGACAGGCCGATAGAGCCGCCGGAACGGGTATATATCTGCGAATTAATACCGACAACCTTGCCCTCAAGATTAAACAACGGACCACCGGAATTGCCGGGATTAATGGCAACATCTGTCTGGATAAAGGGAACATAACTGCTTTCGTTACGCGCCGAAATATTGCGCCCCGTGGCACTGACGATGCCCGCACTGGCAGAGTAATCAAGACCAAACGGTGAACCTATGGCTAATACCCACTGCCCCACTTTCAGGCTCTCCGCTTTGGCAAACTTCAAACTGGGGAGATCCTTAGCATCAATCTTCAACAATGCCAGGTCAGAACGTTGGTCGCTGCCTACCAATTCGGCTTTGAATTCCCGTTGATCAATCATCCGCACGGTAATTTCATGGGCTGCATCCACCACATGATGATTGGTCAACACGTAACCGTCGTTCGAGATAATAAAGCCTGACCCCATGGAACCGTAATCTCGCTCCGGGGCTTGATGCCGCTCGAAAAGCTCGCGAAAAATATCAGGAATATCCTGGGGGTAAGGGTAATTCTGTTGGGGGGGAACACGTAATTGGTCGGGAGAATTGGCACGCACCAGCGTCGTTATCTTCACCACCGCCGGTGAATTTTTCTCAATCAGTTCGGTAAATTCCGGCAGGTTTGCCGCGTAGGCTTGTGCAGCGACACACTGCACCAGTAAAAACATCACAAGGCCCACGAATTTGCTGCCCGGTTTTAACATGCATTGCACCTCAATCTAACCTGAAAAAAGGGTTTTATTACTCAAGACCGGAAGAAGGTCAAGAAGAATTAGCCGACAGGCGTCAGACAAAGTGAGGAGGAATTAATTCCCGGTGAGAGGGGGAGATCAGCGCTCCAGGCGAATAGTCACGCGACGATTTTTTTGTCGCCCCTGATCCGTCGCGTTACTGGCGATAGGGTATCGCTCGCCATGCCAGCGCGTGGTAATCCTGTTGTTATCAACCCCGGCGCTGGCAAGGTAGGTGGCAATTCTCTGGGAGCGCAACTTTGATATATCGATGTTATTCGGACGCGGTCCGACGCTGTCGGTATGGCCATCTATCAGCACGCGTTTGATCTGTTGATCTTCTTTTACATAGAGCGCAACCCACTCCAGCTTGCGGCGCTCTTCCGACGTCAGTTCATCGGAAGCACTGTCAAAGTACAGCGTGGTGCGCGAGACCTCGGCATAACTGACCGGCAACAGTTGTTTAAGACAGGTTTGGTAGTTAATAAGGGCGCTGCGGAATCTAAGCGGTTCCACCACCACCCGGACAGGATTGCGCGAGGCATCCTCGGTCTTGCGGGTAATGATCACCCGCAAACCTTTGAGCAATTCGGATTGCAGGGTTTCGACCAGCGAGTTCTCAACGCGTAAAGGAATGGTTTCAGCGACGATACGGGCTTCCGCCAATGATTTCGGCATAGTACCTGGCTGTTGCCAGGAGGGTTGACCAAGACCGATGGTCGCCTTTCCTGCCGGCAACAGGATCTGCTTCTGCTGGAGATAAAACGCTTCGGGCTCGCCCGCCCGACGGGAGAAGGCAGCTTGTCCAAAACCGGTAACGGGTTGCGATAGTTTGCATTCAAAGATCGATTGATCTACTTGCCAGTTAACGTCCGACAAGAGGGTATTGAACGTCACCGCCCAGGACGGAACAACCAGTAGCAACCATCCACTTAAAACAAACCCACCGATCCGCAGGAACCGGACCGGAGCAGGAATATGAGTAAATGTTTGCAAGGGAATTGGAGTAAATCTCATCGTCAGTCATCTGCCGTGCAGGGCTTCATTAACCATAGCATATGCAGGCTATCGACCGGATCGGATCAGGCTTTAGCTTATTCACTGGCGACCAAACCGGCTGCGCTTTGATGACAAGTTTGATAGCATGCGGCCTCGCCCTGTAAGTGCTTCTGAGACGTTACGCCTTATGACTGACCGTATCACCCTGACTCGCCCGGACGATTGGCATATCCACCTGCGCGATGGCGTCGCCTTACAGCGTACCGTTGCCGATGCTGCACGCTATTTCGGGCGCGCAATCGCCATGCCGAATCTTGTCCCCCCGGTTACCGACACTGAACTGGCGCTGGCGTATAAAGACCGGATCCTGGCGGCGCGCCCGGCGGGCAGCCAATTCGAACCCTTGATGGTGCTTTACCTGACTGACAATACCCAGCCCCAGGAAATTTTCCGCGCCAAAGCCGCCGGTATCCATGCTTGCAAGTTATACCCGGCAGGCGCCACCACCAATTCTGCCTCCGGCGTTACCGACCTTAAAAAGATCTATCCGGTACTGGAGGCCATGCAGGAAACCGGTATGCTTTTCCTGCTGCACGGCGAAGTCACCGACAGCGCCATTGATATCTTTGATCGCGAAAAAGTATTTATCGACCGCATCCTGACCCAGGTGGTCAGCCATTTCCCGGCATTGCGCATGGTACTGGAACACATCACGACCAGTGATGCGGCAGACTTTGTGAGCGAAACCCCGGCCAATGTTGGCGCGACCATCACCGCCCATCACCTGCTCTACAATCGCAACCACATGCTGGCGGGCGGCATTCGGCCGCACTACTACTGCTTGCCTATCCTCAAGCGCAATACGCATCAACAGGCATTGGTCAAAGCTGCTATTAGCGGCAGTCCCAAATTTTTCCTGGGTACCGACTCAGCACCGCATGCGCAAAACAAGAAAGAAGCCGCTTGCGGTTGCGCCGGCAGCTACACAGCAAACGCGGCCATTGAGCTATATGCAGAAGCCTTCGAAGACGCCGGCGCCTTGGATAAACTTGAGGGATTTGCCAGCCATTTCGGGCCAGACTTCTATCAACTCCCACGTAACACCGACACCATTACGCTGGTAAAACAAGCCTGGCAGATACCGGATAGCCTGGCCTATGGCGATCAGCCACTGATTCCGCTGCGCGCTGGTGAAAGCCTGCGCTGGCAAGTACAACATTAAGGCCCCCCAGTGAATCCACCCGATAACCCCAGAGACCCCAAATCACTGATTGCCCAACGTTTTCGCGGATTTTTGCCCGTCGTCATTGATGTTGAAACCGGCGGCTTTAATGCGCGTACTGATGCGCTGCTGGAGATTGCGGCAGTCACCGTGCGGATGGACGAGGAGGGATTGTTGTATCGCCATGAGACGTTTTCGTTTCACGTCGATCCTTTCGAAGGTGCCAATATCGAGCAAGCTGCGCTGGATTTTACTGGCATAGATCTCGATAACCCCGAACGGATGGCAGAACCGGAACTCATGGTAATGACAGATCTATTTCAAGCTATACGCCGCGCCGTCAAAGAGAATGGTTGCACTCGCGCCGTGATGGTCGGTCATAACGCTCATTTTGACCTCGGCTTTGTCAATGCAGCTGTTGAGCGCTGTGATATCAAACGCAACCCCTTCCATCCCTTTTCCTGCTTTGATACCGCTACCCTTGCCGGTCTCGCGTTTGGCCAGACAGTTCTGGCCAAGGCATGTCGGACTGCCAATATTGAATTCAGCAACAGCGCAGCGCATTCGGCAGCCTATGACGCAGAAAAAACCGCCGATCTGTTTTGCTACATCGTAAACCGCTGGCAGGAATTGGGCGGTTGGGCGCCGCTGATGGTAGAAGATGGTGACGAGGAAACTGAATAAGTCGCCACCTGCCTTGCTGCTATTGCGACTCCACTGTGATGTTTGGAACCCGACCGGCTGGCAATGATTGTTTCTCGGCCGGCGCGATGACTTCCGCTACACCCTTGGCAATCAATTTACCGTCCTGGTTGTGAGCCTCACAATCCAGTACGACCAACCGCATCCGCTCCTTGATTTCATTGACCGTCAGGGTCACCGTTACCGTGTCACCCAGCTTGACCGGATGCTTGAAACTGAGGCTTTGGCTGCGGTAGACCGAACCCGGCCCCGGCAAACACGTAGCAATCGCGGCGGAAACCAGAGCACCGGTCCACATTCCATGGCCGATAGGTTCCCCGAAAGGCGTAGTCGCCGCATATTCAGCGTCCAGATGAAGGGGATTTACATCGCCGGAACATCGGGCAAATAAAACCACATCTTCATAAGTCAGGGTTTTACTGTAGGTAGCCCTTACACCGGGATTCAATTCTGCAAGTGTATAATTTTCCAGCAAATTCATCGCAATACCGACTCCTTAACAAAATTTTCGTGCAGTTTAATCCATATCCTCACAGCACCCTACTTTTGCCCTGTAAAAAAATAGCGGCGATTGTTATGCTAGGGCAAATTTATAAATAACAACTTCCCCGTATTCGGGTACAAGCAGGAGCCACTATGTCTACGCAACAAAAGCTTTTCGTCGTTGTTGACCCAACCGCTGAGACCCATATTGCACTCGAGCGCGCCGTTATCATCTCCAAGCTGCATGCCGTGACGCCCTTTGTTTACGTGTTTGTCTCCGTTGACCCGGATGCGGTAGATACACGTTCCAGCAATGATCAGCTGTTTCGCGATCAAAAATGGTTCGATGAAACAATCAAAAAACCATTGAATGATGCCGGTATTGAATACCTGATCCAGGTGTCCTGGTCGAGCGAGTGGCAAAAGTCCATCATGGATTCTGCGAAGCGTATCGACTCCACCGTGATTTATCTGCCGGTTCACGCCAAAACCAACAATCGTCGCTTCAGCTTCACTGAATCAAAATGGGAATTGTTGAAAGGTGCTTATTGTCCGGTTGTACTTATTCGTCCAGGTGCCGGGGCTCAGCGTAAAGTGATTCTTGCTGCGGTAAACTTCCAGGCACAACGCGACGTGCAACGTGAGCTGAATAAAAAAATTATTGAACAGGCAAATTATTTTGCTGAGATGTACGGCGCTACAGTTCATGTCGTCAACGGATATCTGGACTCCATGAACTATCCTGACCGCGGTCGTCTGGTCAATGAGACCGGCATTCCCGCCGAGCGCATTCACGTCAGAAATGGCTACACCTCTGAAGCCGTTTCCGAAGTGGCTGAAGAAATTAATGCGGACCTGGTGGTGATGGGAACGCTGGGTCAAAACGGTATGACAACCACTCGTCGCGGCAACACCGCTGAGCGTCTGATTGCGGCGCTGGATACGGATGTGATGGTTATCAATCACGAATAGTCCTGCGCAATAAATGCTCCATAAAAAAAGCCGGCCCCTCACATAAGAACGGGCCGGCTTTTTATGATAGCTGTTAGCGAAGATATTGTTCCAGTGGCGATTGCCGCCCGGATAGCGCATCCAACTCGGTGCGCAAGGTCTTCAACCAATCAATGAATGCTTGCCGGATAAGTACATTAGCAGCCAAACGGTTATTGTTTACTTGCATTTGCCCGAGATCGCGGCTGTCAGTGATGGTGCCAATTAGCCGATGGGTCGCGGAATCGAAAAGCTCCATGGATATCGTGATCTCGGCCGCGCTTTTGTTGTACATTGCCATGGCCTCATTCTCTTCTGATGATAGGGGTTTCCCTCCGGCAATCTGTACGATCCTTGACTTCACCAGCAATACATCCTCTGCCGGATTGATCGCCGTCGTATAGGTACCATCCGCAATTAAATTCCCCACCACGGCGTGCGTGTATTCACTGCGCAAAAAACTTTTGTCCTCTTCAGTCAACACCCAAGGCGTATCGCCGTGCGGCTCCGCTGGTATAGTAATGTCAATATCGCTTAGCCCAAGCTCCGCTACAATCAGCCGGCGATAATTTGCAAAATCAATGCCGGGGGCAACAAACGTTCCTTCTATGATGTGTGGATCTGACGTTGTTGACGCATCTTCCTGCGCTTGTTCTGTCGTGTTGTTTGTTTCTGTGTGTGGGGTAGCGCTGCATCCCCAAAGGATCACAACGCTTAACGGAACCAAGGTTTTATAAAATATTTTTTTTAGCTGTCGCATAAGGCCCTCATCTGGTGATACCGGATCGGTGGATTATCCGCTACCCCAATCCGGGTTACAACGTGCACAGTAAATCGTGTGCAATAACCAAACCCTGTCTATACTCAAAGGGCCATATCAACCCACCTTGCTTCCGGCAAGCGTATCGATACAGGATTCCTCCCGGTGTTTGTGAAGCTAGATCTCTCCCGTTATGCCGCCCTGCTGGCTTTCATCGCAGGTTTTGTGGCTGCTACCGCTGTAATTGCCGATCCCATTGAGCATCAATTTTCCGGCTTTGCTACCGTGGGACTCGTGGTCAATGACAACCCCGACCTTCGCTTTCGGCGCGATATCAGCCAAGCCGATGGTTCTTACGACAATGATGTTGCGTGGAAAACGGATTCATTAATCGGGGTGCAATGGCAAAGCCGCTGGTCAAATCAGTTTGATACGAGCGTTCAACTGGTAGCCAAAGAGCGCTATAACAATAATCTCGACAAAGCGATCGAGTGGGCCTTTTTGCGCTATCGGCCGATGGATGGATTGGACTTTCGTGTCGGGCGCCTCGGCAGTGATCTTTTTATGCTTTCTGAATACCGTCAGGTTGGCTACGCATTTCCCTGGGTTCGACCGCCACAGGAATTTTATGGCTTTTTATCCTTCTATCATTTCGACGGCATGGATATTAACAAGCGCTTCGATTTGCAGCGCGGCACGCTGAATATCAAATTATTTTATGGTAACTCTGACGAAGATTATCCAACCGCCGATGCCGACATGCCCGGTGTTAACATGGATTTCGACGTAGCGGGAATCAGCTTTAAACTCGAATGGGATGAATGGAAATTTCGTTACAGTTATTCGCATGTTGATATCAATAACAATGTCGTCAGCCCCTTAACAGACGCCTTAACCGGTGTAGCGCCATTGTGGCCTGAAGCAAATCTGTTGGCTCACGATCTGAACACGCGCGATAAATATATTAACTACAATGAGTTTGGTATCGGATACGACAACAATGACTGGTGGGTGCAAGCCGAAGCCACAGATTTGCGCAGTGATTCAAGCTTGATGCCGAACAGTCGTCATTTTTATCTCAGCATCGGGCAGCGGTTTGGATCTGTGTCTGTTTATGGTATTGGCGGTTATGTCAGCCCCAAACATGATGTACCGGCTATTGTTCCGCCGGCAGGCTACCCATCACCTATTGCAGAACAATTGGCGATGTTGGCCTATATCACATCCGCCAGCCTTGAGGGTGTGAGGCTTGAGCAAAAAAGTTACGGCTTGGGTGCGCGTTGGGATTTTGCCAGTAAGATGGCATTAAAGTTACAAGTGGAAAAATTTGATATTGACGCTGATGGCAGTGCTTTGTGGGTTCGCAATCAACCGATTGGTGCAGGCATTGACCAAACCTCCACCGTAATCAGTCTGGCGATGGATGTATTGTTCTGATGCGCCTCAAACAATTTTTTATATTTCTGAGTCTGTTTATCGTGAGCCTGACACAGGCTGACATGTTGATTATCGTGCATAAAGATAATCCGCTGGAACAACTTGAGCGTAAACAGGTAGTGGATTTATTCATGGGACGGGTAACAGCTTTCCCCAATGGCCAATCGGCTCAAACACTGGACTTGCGTGCGGGAACTCCTTTGCGGGCAAATTTTTATAAAGCGCTGACCGGCAAAAGCGAAGCGCAAGTGGATGCCTACTGGGCCACATTGATTTTTGCCGGCCGAATGTCACCCCCGAAGCAATACGCGGATGATCAAGCGATTACCCAGGCTGTGGCTGAAAACCCTGCGGCTATTGCTTATGTCACCAAACAAACATTGCCTTCGACCGTGAAGGTAGTAATGGAGTTATCCAGACCGGAATGATGATCAAAAGCCTGCACATAAAACTCTCTTTAAGTGTTGCGGCGGCGGCATTATTTGTTGTGATTCTGTCGTCCTATTTTTTTTATAAACGCAGTTACGAGAATTCGTTTGCTGACAGCGAAAGGTCCGTGCGGCAATTACTGGAAACGGTCAGCAACACCGCTGCCATTGCAGCCTATGTCGGCAACCGGGAACTTGCGCAGGAAGTCGTGGCGGGGCTGTCTATTAACGACATCGTCGTCGGTGCACAAATACGCGCCGGTGATGAAATCATTGGCCAACAAGGCAAACCGATTAATGACCGTCAGCAAATACCTATTTCCCTGGATTTGAAAGCGCCTTTTGATGAACAGGAGGTCGTAGGCGTTGTCGCTGTGTTACCCAACCTGCCACTAATTGCTCTGCGTGCGCGCGATTCAGCAACGGCCACTACGATTGGACTTGCCGCGCAAGCTGCTGTGGTTGCCTTGCTGGTATTGATCATGGTGTATTGGATGATGACACGCCCGCTGGCAAGCTTATCAGGGCGGTTGCACCGTATTACACCGGGCGATGGTAATCGGCTTGATGTGGCCGGGTTACATCGCAATGATGAAATCGGCCTACTGATCGGGGATATTAATTCTTTGCTCACTACCGTTGAAAAAATGCTGGAAGAAGAACGTCAGCTGCGTCATCGGGTCGAGTTACTGGAACACCGTTTTCGCGGCATCTTTGAAGACAGCAGCGCAGGGATTTTTTTGATCCATGATCAAGGGATATTGGTCACGGCAAATCCCGCATTCTTTCGCATCACCGAATTGACAGATCAGACACCGGCATCCCTGGGCTCCGCCAATATCATCACAAGAATATTTATTGATGATAAAAAAGCGGAGGAATTAATCCAGCAAGCACTGCGTACCCAACATCCCTGTTCTGCAGATTTACGCATTAAAAATCATCAGCAGGATATACGCTGGGTGCATTGTATTTTTTCTCCCGCGGGCAGCGAACAGCAGACTCCTACCGTGGAAGGGGTAATCTACGATGTTACCCAACGAAAAATATCTGAAGAACAGACGCGTGAACTGGCCGAAAAAGACAGCCTGACTGGCCTTTCCAATCGCCAGGCCGTCGATTCCATGCTGGGCAATCTCTCCAGCCATTCCGGTATTGCCGAAAAAGGTTGGATCATGATGATGATAGACCTGGATGGTTTTAAACAGGTGAATGATACCTATGGCCATGAAGCAGGCGATGAAGTGCTTAAAGTCGTGGCGGCACGTCTGCGTAATCTGGTCAGAGATTCGGATATTGTGGCGCGCTTGGGTGGCGATGAGTTTTTAATTGTATTGAACCAAACCAGAAATCTCACTATGGCGCGCAACATTGCGCAAAAGATTGTGACGTCGCAACAGGAAGCCATTGAGATTCAGCCGGGTATTTATGAAAAAGTCGGCATCAGTATCGGCATCGCGCTGTATCCGGATCACGGGGATAATGAGACCAGCGTGCGTCGCCACGCTGATCAGGCTATGTATGCCGTAAAACGCCGGGGGAAAAATGGCTATGCGATTTATGATGAGGAAAATGTAACATCTGAGAGCGAATGAGCGGCGGGGTAGAAAAAATGGAGGCATTTGCCTCCATTTTTTTCGGAACGCATTAATTAACAAACACGCGCGCATTGCGGAATAACCGCATCCATGCGCCGTCTTCCTGCCAGTCATCCGGATGCCAGGAGTTGCTGACCGTGCGGAATACTCGCTCAGGATGCGGCATCAGGATCGTGGCACGACCATCGCGACTGGTGACGCTGGTAATACCCAGCGGCGAACCGTTTGGATTGGAAGGATAATATTCTGTGGTATTCAAATTATTATCAATAAATCGCATAGCCACAGTGCCGCTTTGATCACAGGCTTGCAGCGCTGATTCATTGGCAAACTCAGCGCGCCCCTCTCCATGAGCAACAGCAACCGGCAAATGCGAACCGGCCATACCGTTAAACAACACCGAGGGCGACTCCTGAATTTTCACTAAACTGAAACGCGCTTCAAATTGTTCGGATAGATTGCGTACAAACCGCGGCCAATGATCGGCACCGGGAATCAGGTTTTTCAAGTTGGACATCATTTGGCAACCGTTACAGACTCCCAGAGAGAAGGTATCGTCGCGGTGGAAAAACTGTTGAAACTGATCGCGCACACGATTGTTAAACAAAACGGTTTTTGCCCAACCCTCACCCGCGCCCAAAACATCGCCGTAAGAGAAACCGCCGCAAGCGACTATGCCTTTGAATGCATCCAGTGCAACGCGACCCGATAAAACATCACTCATGTGCACATCCACGGCAGCAAAGCCGGCGCGAGTAAATGCAGCTGCCATCTCCATCTGGCCATTAACACCCTGCTCACGCAGGATAGCCACGGAGGGACGCACGCCGGTATTGATAAAGGGTGCCGCGATATCGTCTTGCGGATCGTAGGTGAGCGATGCGCTTAATCCGGGGTTATTACACAGCAGTTGTTCAAATTCCTGTTTTGCACAATCGGGATTATCGCGCAGGGCCTGAATACGGTAGCTGGTTTCCGCCCACAAACTTTGCAAGATCACGCGGGATTGATCAAAGATCATCTCGCCATCCTGTTCGATGTGCAGCCAGTCTTCTTCGTTCGGCTCACCAATCACTTTTACTTTCAATCCAGCGTCAGTAAAACGTGCAACTACAGCGGAAGATTTCTCTCGTACAACTTGCAATACCGCGCCGGGTTCTTCACTGAATAAAACTGCGAGTGCGTCTTCACCCAATCCACTGATATTGATGTCAATACCGCAATGGCCGGCAAATGCCATCTCGGCCAGGGTTACAAATAAACCGCCATCACTGCGATCGTGATAGGCAAGGAGATCATCCGCCGCAAGACTGGTCTGCATTACGTCAAAGAATTTTTTCAATTGCTCGGCATCGTCGAGATCCGCCGGACCATCACCCAGCTGGTTGTACACCTGGGCCAGGATCGAACCGCCAAGACGATTCTTACCATTACCCAAATCCACCAACAATAAATCGGTCGTACCTTTATCGGTGCGAATCTGTGGGGTCAGGGTCTTGCGTACATCGGCCACTGGAGCGAACGCGGAAATGATCAGCGATAAAGGCGCGGTAACCGCTTTATCGCCCCCGTTATCCTGCCAGGCGGTGCGCATGGACATAGAATCCTTACCCACCGGAATCGTGATGCCGAGTGCCGGGCACAACTCCATACCCACCGCTTCCACGGTGCGATAGAGCTTTTCGTCTTCACCCTTGTGGCCCGCTGCGCACATCCAGTTCGCGGAAAGTTTTACATCGGAGAGTTTTTCAATGCGGGTCGCTGCAATATTAGTAATCGCTTCGGCAATTGCCATACGGCCAGAGGCCGGTGCATCCAGCAAAGCAACGGGCGTGCGCTCACCCATGGCCATGGCTTCACCACGATAACTGTCGTAACTAACCGTCGTCACTGCACAATCCGCCACAGGCACCTGCCAGGGGCCGACCATTTGATCGCGCGCGACCATGCCCGTCACCGAACGGTCACCGATAGTGATCAGGAAGCTCTTTGCCGCCACAGAAGGATGTTTAAGTACCCGTTCAGCGGCATCATTGATATTGATATCACCCGTATGGAAACTGTGTGTCGCACCCTGGTAATGTTCCGCCGTGCGATGCATCTTGGGCGGCTTGCCAAACAATATTGACATCGGCAAATCCACAGGCTTTGCGTCAAAGTGTCTGTCATTGACCAACAAATGCTTCTCGCTGGTTGCCTCGCCCACCACCGCGTAAGGGCACCGCTCACGCTGACAAATTGCTTCAAAACGCGGCAAGTCTTCAGGATTGATCGCCAGCACGTAGCGCTCCTGGGATTCATTACACCAGATCGCCAGCGGGCTCATTCCCGGTTCATCATTGGGCACATTGCGCAGCTCAAACTTGCCACCGCAGCCGCCGTCTTTTACCAGTTCCGGAAAGGCATTGGACAAACCGCCAGCACCCACATCGTGAATAAACGCAATCGGATTTTCATGACCCTGTTGCCAGCAACTGTCGATGACTTCCTGACAGCGGCGCTCAATTTCCGGGTTCTGCCGTTGAACGGAAGCAAAATCCAGGTCTTCTGATGAACTGCCGGACGCCATGGAAGAAGCGGCACCACCACCGAGCCCGATCAACATCGCAGGCCCGCCCAATACCACGAGCCTGGCTCCCGCCGCAAAAGGCGGCTTCTCAATGTGTTCTTCTTTGATATTGCCGTAACCGCCGGCCAGCATGATGGGTTTGTGGTAACCGCGACGCTCGCCGTCAAAGGTCTCTTCAAAAGTACGGAAGTAACCGCAGATATTGGGTCGACCGAATTCATTATTAAAAGCAGCACCACCGAGGGGGCCATCGATCATGATATCTAACGCACTGACGATGCGACCGGGCTTACCGTAAGGTTGCTCCCACGGTTGGGTAAAGTCAGGAATTTGCAAGTTGGAAACCGTAAAGCCTGAGAGTCCCACTTTGGGTTTGGAACCACGGCCTACCGCACCTTCATCGCGAATCTCACCACCTGCACCGGTACCTGCACCGGGGAAAGGTGCGATAGCGGTGGGATGGTTGTGGGTTTCCACCTTCATTAACAGATGAACGGGTTCCTGATGGTAAGCGTAGGTTTTGTTGGACGCGTCCGGGTAAAACCGGCCGGCTTCCGGACCGGCAACAACAGCAGCATTGTCGGCGTAGGCGGACAGAACATTATCGCCGCCGACTTCGTAGGTGTTCTTAATCATCTTGAACAGACTGCGCGATTGCTCAATGCCGTCGATGGTCCAGCTGGCATTAAAGATTTTATGGCGGCAGTGTTCCGAGTTTGCCTGGGCAAACATCATCAATTCCACATCAATGGGATTGCGCCCCAGCGCCTGGAAGCTCTCGACGAGGTAATCGATCTCGTCTTCCGCCAACGCCAGCCCTAGGGAACGGTTAGCGTCAGCCAGAGCCCCTCGGCCACCGCCCAGGATATCCACGCTGGTCTGGGGTGCCGGTTCCTGTCTGATGAAGAGTTGTTCTACCGCTTCCAGCGAGTCGAAAACGGTTTCTACCATTCGATCGTGAAGTTGTGCAGCGATCAGAGATCTATCCACGTCGGCGAAAGTGCCGGTAACGTAGTAGGCAATACCCCGTTCTATCCGACGAATCGATGAAAGCCCGGTGTTTTTGGCGATATCCGTTGCCTTGGACGCCCACGGCGAGATTGTGCCCGGACGCGGCACCGCGAGGAACAATTGACCATCGTGACTGACCTCACCGTCGACCTTGGGACCATAGGTCAACAACTGGCGAAGGATAGATTGCTCCTCTTCATTCAGCGGAGCAGCAAGATCAGCGAAGTGGACATATTCCGTAGCGATACCCGCTACCGCGGGAACCTGTTGTTGCAGCGAGGCCAGAAGTTTTTGGGTGCGAAAGGTGGAAAGAGCGGGGGCGCCACGCAGAATCAGCATAGGGGAACGAGCCTCAAGCGTCGGGGGTGTTAAAAGAGGGCGCAATTGTACTTGATCCTCTGGCCGTTAACATCATTTGTAATGGCCACTCGTCCCTCTGCTTGTGGTTTGTTGTTGGCTTTTACACAGCCTGTGGTGTTTTTTACCAATTTAAACAATTTTTTCGAAAATTTTTTCACCGTCTTCACCGGCCCCTGGCGACCACAGATCCCTGATGGAATCTGGGTTTGGCGTTAAAATTGACTATTTTTTACTCACGAGCTACACTATTTTTGAGTGAAAAACAAGCTAGCGGCGCACGGTAAGAGGCATTAAGATCGCGCAAATTTTGCACGGGTCAGCAATGGAATAGATTCGGCATCCGTAAATCCGGAGACACCGTATATGGAGATAGGCAAACGCAAAGCCGCCCAACGATTGATTTCCAACCTGTTTAGCGGGTTG
>CAMPIG010000009.1 GCA_946886255.1 uncultured Cellvibrio sp.
ATTGAAAAACAAATCACCGACGCGCAAGCCGGCCTGAACAGCCCCAACCCGGAAACGCGCCAGAAAACCCTGGTTGAATTAGCGAAAACCCGCTACCACAGCGCCGCCGATGCGATAGCGCCCCTGCTGCAAGACAAGGACATCGGCGTAAAACTCGATGCCCTCCTCGCGCTGCGCGCCACCGGCAATGAAAGCCATGTGTACCTGGCGCAGGCGTTGGTTAACCACCCGGATGAATCGGTCAGTTGGTTAGCGAAAGATGTGATCAGTGATTTGCAAATTCTCAGCGACCGTGCGCGCACGCAGATTGCGAGTACGGATATTGTGGCGGAGTTACCGGTAGCTGAGGCGCCGTAATTTCACAACAGGTCTGGTTAATTATCGAAACGCTGGTGTATGGTCGGCTTAACCTGTGAAGAATTGTTATCCCATTGGGCATCATCAAAGTCTACCGCTTTTACTATAGATTCTCCGGGCTCTAATTGACGGTCAATCTCTATCAACAACCCTTCTTCCGTCAACTGATTACTCAATGATGTAAAGTCTTGGCACCATCGCTGCTCTTCGGCTTTATCTAACGCGGTGGAGCGTTGTGATTCGCTACCGGCTTTGGCAACTACTCTGACTTGCAGACGTGCCATGTTAGGTGATGAAGCCAATTCAACTCCATAGGGCGATTCGGAAGCTTTGCCCATGACCAATCGCCCATTCTTGACATAAGCAGTCTCCAGATGATTATTAACGTTGTAACCCAACTTACCAAATGCCTTTAATAAGGCGACTCTTTTTAGCTCAGCATTTTTGGCAATAACTTCATCTTCATAGTGTTTCGTTAGTGCTGCTGTGGCATTATCAATGTCCTCTATGGTCGCGTTTTCCAAATCTATTGTGGAAAGATTTTCTGTCAACCTCAGTTGGGTGAGATTATCCAGAGCAAGGTTGAAGGCCTGGATACTGGCTTTCATCTTCCTGGCGGCGTGGATGTGGGTATTAATATCAATACTTAATGAATCTATCTTCATGTCGAGTTGTTGAGATGGGGGATGATTCAATAAAGATTGGACACGCTCAAGAAATAATTGTTTTCCCTCCTCTTCTATATCAGCTGACACCAGATCAGACATCATGGATTCAAGACGAAGGATAGACTTACTCGGTTTTATTAACTTCGCCCCCTGAAGCCACGTTTCATAATCCATGTTTTTCTGATCGCCTTTAAGACGCTGTCTGAATTCGGCGGCCTCATTGTTATCTTCCTTAACATCCGCTTCTCCCAGGCGCGCGAATGCAGCCCTTATGTGGGTTTCCATAAGATCTAGATCGCGCTCTGTTATCCAGATCCTTGTTGCATCGTATTGCCGAACAAAATCAGGAATATTGAGTGAGCGTCGTTCGTACATTTTCCGAAGAGAAACTATGCTTGCCGATAAATTCCGATACTTTTCAAATTGCGATAAGCTGCGTTTCTTTACGGTGGCTTCTGCTTTAGATTTCTCGGCTAACAGGAACTCAATTTGGGCGGGAATTTCAGATTCAATCCTGCGGTACAGTTTGGAATCCATATTCTGAAACACAGTTAATCTATGATTAATCTCCTGCCACTGCTTATCATCAAAAATATTATGTTTATTTGAGTATCGCTGTAAGTCTTGTATAGCCGATTGCAGACGAGAAACCTGAAGCGCTTTTATAGCCTCCATCTCTTGCTGGGAAACAACGCGAATGACTTTAGGACCACTCATTAGCCCACCGCCGTTGTGATAATTTCTACCAGTTTCATTTTCTCATTCTCCTTATCTTGGTACCAATCATAACAATTGATCCGGTGCAAGACCGGTATTGATCTTTCTAATATCTTGGGACGCCAGATATCGCGTGTGCGCGTATTGTGAAGTAATGTGTTGACAGGTGCGTCGCATTCAATGCCTAAACCGTATTGACCGGTGCGTGGATCGACAAGCGCAAGATCCACATTGAACGCGTCATCACTGGAGCCACGTTGAGGGAAATATCCTAAAGAACATATGTATGCTTCCACTGACTTTATAAACCCATCAGTGTGTTCCGTTAAACGACTTTTTGTAGTTGTACTTGTGAGGCGTGCCAGCTTTTCTTTCGCATTCTGTATTTCACCAAGCGAAATTTTTCCGGCATATTCCAGATAGGCTTGTATAAAATCGCGCGGCTTTATCGGTTGCCGGCCTGTTGCAAGCATGTCGGAAATATCTCGTAAGGGCATAGACGTGGCAATGATGACTTTTTTCCTTGCGCGAGTGATAGCGACATTAAGTCTGCGTTCACCCCCTTTATGCCCCAATGCACCAAAGTTGCGGCGAAACGCACCGTGTTCATTCAAGCCGAAGGTCGTGCTGAACAGGATAATGTCTCGCTCATCACCTTGCACGTTTTCAACATTCTTGACAAAAAATCCCATGTCCTCGCCATGTTGCTGTCTACTTTGTTCACATAGATAAGCCTGATAAAACTCCGGGCTGGTCTCAGCGTACTCCTGAAGGGTATCCTCAATCAGCTCTGCTTGCTTTTTATTGAAGGTGACCACGCCGAGGCTCGGTCTATTTTCCTCCGAAAACTCCTTCCATATTGCCGCGACCAATTCAACAACTTTTCTCGCTTCGTCCGCATTCTCCTGATTTATATAAGTTCCATTCACCATGTGAACTTCAATAGGCTTTTCCTTAATGATGGTAGTGTCAGGATGTATAGCGGGAACATGCAATTTCCACGAATAATACGCGTAGTTTGAAAAATCGATCAAAGATCGATATGCCGACCGGTAATGAATTTCCAGTGTTTTAGTGGGCAATATCGACTTCCCCAGCATCAAGAGATCCGGGCAATCCTTGATCTCGCGCCGATTCCAGATATCTTCATGTTGAGCGATTTCGGCTTCGGAGGCATCTTCATCAAGTTCCTCAATACTATCTTCTTCATCGACATCAATATTTCCTGAAAAGAAATTTGATGGTGGCATTTGCTTTTCATCGCCACTGATGATGACTCGCTTGGCACGATAAAGCGCAGGAATGGCAAAATCGACCGTCATTTGCGAGGCTTCATCGAAAATGACTACGTCAAACATACCGGACAAACGCGGTAATGCCTGACTTACAGCCTCAGGACTCATCATCCAGATCGGCCTGAGTTCCATAAGGCCGAGGTCTCTTCCGAGATCGAGAAACTCACGTAATTTTTTGTACCGTTGGCCACGTAATTTGGTGATGTCGCTCCAGCGGGTGTTATTAGCCAATGACTCTTTGGCAATATCATGAATCAACAAAAGCTGATTGGTATTGGTTTTTTGCTGATCCAACGCATCCAGATGTTGAACTTTATCCCGCAGCTCCGCATTACCCATGAGCAATGAGGGAATCTTTTCTTCGATGCGAAGCTTCCATCCCAACAAGGCTTCACGCCGTATACCGGCGCGTATGCAGGAACTGAGTTGGGTGGGTGCAATGGGTTTCAAGGCGTGATCAATTTTCCTTAACTCTTTCAAGGCACACAGGGTTAGGGCATCCACAGTAGAGGCTCTTAATCGAAACCGTTGATAGTTAGGTAGATTATCAAGTTCTTCTACGATGGCATGTGAGGATTTTATATCGCGCTCATTATTTGCTATTGCATTCACTGCATGTTCATACCATTGCGCGGTAAACCAAGGCTTCAGGTTTTCCAAGGCAGCTAAGCTGACATTTCGAGATTCAAATCTGCTTATTACGTCTTGATAAGCGTGGGAAAACTGCGCTATGGATTCGCGCGATCCAGATTTTAACGCTATTTTTGCTTCACTGTTTAATGGACAGCGACGAATGGCTTTGCACAGCTCGACCATTTTTCGGGCGTGATCGATGAGCGGGTATATTGTGCGTACCATATACTTCAAGGTTTGTTTTTCCGGCGCCGTTATCGCTATCGATAATACACGCAAGATGTTATCTATTTTCTTTCTTAACGTACCCAGCGTAATTTCAAGTGCAAGAGCATCCCGTAAAGCAAGAATATTATCCGATGAATAGCTTTCGTTTGATTGATTCAGGAGTGATCTTATCTTTCGTTTCCGGAAATAACGAAAGGGATTGAACTTACCAATGCCCGAGACTGGCTGGGTAAGTGACTCACAATAAGATAAATATTTGTTGAGCGTGTTGGGTTTGCAGGACTGTAGGTGAGCGAAAAATCGATCATCGTGATGATCGGGATTCAGTGCTGTTAGCCCGTTATAATATTCCTTCAGTTTTGTAAGAAGGTCCTCTCCTTCCGAGCTCTGATTCACTTCATCATAAAAGATATCAAACAAGGATGGGAATAGTTGCAACTGACGGTCATCAAGGGACTTCAGGCGGTTAAGGTTGGCCTCTGCCCAGGTAAATAGTTCTGTTAAGTCTTTATGGTCATGCCCGGGCAAGGTCTTATTTATTGTCGTGATGCGATGTTGCTCTGCAGAAACGTACGCATCCAAAAGCTGTTTGATCGAGGCAAGTATCTCGGCATCGACATTAAAAACTGTAAAACAATCCAGCGTGCTATTTTCGAAATGGGATGGGAGCCAATCAGCCGCAAGGGAAGCGCATTGTTCTTCTACTTTAGAAATGGCGGCCTCACTTTCGTGGCCCAGTAACCGCCTCAACGTTGGTTGAACAAAAAGATTCTCCCGCGTATCCACTTCAATAAGTGCACAGATTATCTGGCGATAGCTTAACCCGCTAAGTTCATCGTGTTGATTGATAATTGAATGACGTGCATTCAACTCCCGTTCGAGTTGATCAATGCGGGAGGAAACTTGAATTCTTGTTTGTTTTATCCGTTGGATGGAAGCGGTATCAGCGTTCAGTACCTCGGGAACTTGATCACGTACAGCGCGGATCACCAAGGGTCGATCTTTGTTGATATCTGTGATCGTTAAAAGCCGATGATGAAGATGTACGGCCTCCAACCGTTTTTCTACCACACGCAGTGCAGCCTGCTTCTGGCAAACTACCAGAACTTTTTCGTTGCGCCCGATGCAATCCGCAATGATATTGACGATTGTCTGGCTCTTACCTGTTCCGGGTGGCCCTTCAATGACAACACCGGGTGCTGCCCTACCCTGTAATACTGCCTTGTCCTGCGAAGGATCGGCCAACACTACATTGTATCGATCAACTTCGAGTGGTTCTTCCATGCGGGTGTCATAGCGGGATTCCGGCTCGGCGACCCGCAGCAGGCTTTCCAGCGCCGTGTCTTTGATGGGTAGCCCTTGTAATTGCCGCAGGTCTTCGGTAATGGCTTGGCCACTGAATTGTGCATTGAAGATAACCGCTGAGCCGTGACAATAAAATACGTTTTCTTCTACCTTGGTCGCTGTGGCCAAGTGCGATTGCAAACCGCGCTGATGAGCAGGCACAAGCGCACTCACCGTATCAATGACATCATTGATGCTTAGTTTATTCCGCTCCAGTAGTTCGGTATGGAGTTGCTGCCATCTTTTGATATGTGTTTGACCGACGAGTCCCTCCAAGGCAGGATTCAAACGAATTTCCATTCGATCACTATCGTAGTTCAACGTGAGCTTTGCACTCGCTCCGAGAGTGAATCCCATGTTCACTGGCCAAAGAAAAACCGGAGCGACACGCGGACGAATTTTTTGATCACCTATGATCAAAAATGGAAAGCCCATGTACAAGGTATCGATACCGGTATCGCGTCGATTGTTGGTGGCGGCTTGTACAAGCCGCCATAAGCGGCGTTCAAGTAGGGGATTTTGTTGAAAAACCTGAGGGTCCACAGGCGTTGGAATATTATTTCTGCAAAGAATATGTTCGATCAGGGCCGTTGCGGGCTTTAATCCTGAATGTAATTCCGTCATATCAATTCGCGCGCTGGTTTTAGCAATAGTCAGGCGAATTAATGGACCCCGCATAACCGAATTTGCCACGCGCTTTTCAAAGAAGTGAAGAATGTTGGCAACATAATGTTGTTTGGGTGGTGTGGTCCACTGACTTTCCGCGAGTGAAAGCAGCGCTATCGCGCGAGGTAATGTAATCCGGCGCTGTATGCGGTAATCATCGGCCCAGGTATCCAGCGTTGCGTGGCCGCATCGTGCGAAATTGGCGATTCTTTCATCGAGCTTCTGGTAGAGGTCGCGCTTGGGCAAGATAACTAAATTATCAATCTCATGTCGGTCCAGTACGGCTATGTCATATTTGTCGGTCAAGGATAAACATTCACTTACGACCATTTCAAACGGCGTAAATTGATCAACCTTGGCGCAGAGTAATAACACCAGATCTTCTTCATTCAGCCTGGCCTTTTCCATCAGGTTGGCTAATGCATCGTGATTTGAAGAAGGATATAACTCGCGCAATCGATGGCGCTCGGCTTCCAGGTTGGCTCGCGATGTGGCCAGCGCGGTAATTTTCAGGCGCACATGATCAATCTCAATGTCGAGCAGTGCGGCGCGCTCCAGCACTTGCAGATATCGGTAATGCAGATTAACCAGCCAGGACTCGCGCTCTATCGTCTCCAGATAAGCGGGAAGGTCTCCGGTGATTAGCGAAAAACCATCGGCGGGATTATCCAACAACCACGCCGGCGTAATCAGCACACCCTGGTTAACCAACGGAAGTGCCGGGTTGAGTTCCATCAACGCCAGTGAAAAGCGCCAGCTTGCAGGGATACTGGATTGGGAACTCAAGCGGAGAATCTTTCCGGGTAATAGCGTCTCGCCATAATGATGTTGTAACCAGGTGGTCAGGCGTCCGGATTCGAAATGTTCAAGGCCCGCAGGCCAGTGGGTTTCGGTCGCCAGCGCCAGCGCAAGACTTTCCGGGTCCGCATAGGCAATGTCATTGATAATCAGGTGTTCATGGGTATTGGCAGATGAGGTCCGTCGATGTTCCTCAGGAACGTTGACCGGTTCGTTGTTTAACCAACGCCGGACCTCTTCCCATTGCCAGCGTTGCAGCGGGTCGCGTGCCAATAGCCCTTGCAGCAATGGGCGTAATGCGGCGGGTATGTTGTCGGGTATTTCTATTCCGCGGGTGACGACGTGGATGCGGAATGCCTGCTCATTGATACCTTCGAAGCAAGCGCCTGCGGTCGCCTGTTCTAACAGAATCATTCCCAATCCCCACCAATCCGATGCGGCACTAACGCCGCCAACGATGGCTTCCGGCGCCGAGTATCGGCTGATATCCAAAGGCGCAACCGTATCCAGGTCAAAATCCGATAGACGAGCAGAACTGAAATCCGTTATCACGAGATCCAGTGGTGCTTCACTGCGGATCAGGATTGACCTGGGGCATATATTGCGATGCCTGACTCCCATCTCCGCCAGATCACGCAAAGCCCGACCCAACTCGTCGGCGATATTTCGGAAGGATGTCAAATCATCCGCGGGAAAATATGCTCGCTCTTGCAGTGAACCGCCCTTGATCCATTCGATAACGGCGAAAGCGCGTTGCCTCCAGCGACCAGTAAGCAGAACGACAGGAATGTGGTCATGATAGGTTGCGCGCAATACATCATAAATAGCGGAGTCAGGTTCATGCTGCTCATGAAAAAGCATTAAATAACCGACTTCTCCTGTTTCATTTTCCACACGAAAGCAATCGCGATATTTGCCGGTGGAGACAATTGCTTCGCGAATCGTCCAGCCCTCAATGCACTCATTAATCAGAGAGGGTGCACAGGAATCTGTTGCGGGATTCGGAACATCAGGAATGTCCGCACCACATTCAAGACAAAGAAATTCGCCCTCTGCGACACGGTGACCATTGAGACATTGGCGGCTCGAATCGTCTGCAATTTTTTCGGGTGGAGTATCGCTTGGGGCTGATTGTAATGAGGACTTCTTGAGAACAGGTGCTATCCCGGATAACGGCCAATTACACAGGCTACAACGCATTTCGGAAGTGGGCCTCTCCGACTCGCACCCGGGGCAATTACGCACCAATTCCATCATTCTTTCTCCGGCAAACGCGTTTGCGTATGGCTAATATCGTAACCGTTTGCTGCCAACTCATTAGACAACGTATGCATAAGTTCTTGTTCACCGACACCCACCAACCATGCCCCATCATCCACAAGCATCGCATCCAGGTGGCGTTGCGGTGGGGTGGACTCAAAAAGAGGCGGAAAGATGGATTCACCTAACGGTGTTAAACGACGCAGAATCTGGTTATCGCTGCCGAGTAACGCTTTGGTTTGTGGTTGAGTGAAATCGAAAGGTTCTGATATAAGTGCATCAATTAATGGGCTGACGCCGGACAACTGAATTTGTATATCCTGATGATGATAACCGGTATAAACGAGCGTCGAATGAGAGGAATGCATTTTGATAAAGCGAAGGATATGTGCGAGTTGTTCAAATTGATCAAACGGCTCTCCACCACTGATCGTGAATCCCTCCGCGTAGGGTATCCATTCAAGTAAAACCTTCTCTACCTCGGCGATATCAATCATATTGATATCGGGATTCCAGGTGTCTTTCGATACACAGCCAGCGCAATGTATTGAACAACCCTGGAACCAGATTCCTATGCGCTTGCCCGGGCCCAATGTGGTTACCGGGAAGTGCATACGAGACAAGGCTATCTTCATCAATCCCTCATTAATTCTTGCTTAACGCAAGGCTCGTTTTGGTCTCGTCAACATGAATCGCTTCTATAACATACGATTCGCCCGGGTGAGGCTCCAGATCAAATAATTCTCGTGATAACGGATTAATGAAATGGTATTCCAACTGATTCCGAATGCCACGTCCGCCATTGTGGAGATCGGCAGTACATAAGTGCTTCAAGGTATCTCTTGCCGTGTCGGCTATGGCCAGCTTCACATGTAGTTGTTCTTCTATTGCAGCAAGATGACCGGAAATATTCATGTCGAATATCGCTACCGCAGTATCCTGACGGATAAAATCGAATACGATAACGTTTTCGCCAATACGGTTTAGCAACTCCGGCCGGTTGATGTCCAATTTGAAATAACGTTCTATCTCTTCTTTCACTTTGCGTTCTACATCCGGGTGCTGGTCATCGGGTGTTACATTGGGTACGCGCCTTCCGTCAGGCGTGTTTTTATATATACCCAGATTGGAGGTAAAGATAATAAACGTTTCAGAAAAATAAACCCGATCCCCTCGGCCACTGGTTAGGATGCCGTCATCCAGTACCTGCAAAAATTTATCGAAGATGCGTGGATGGGCTTTTTCAATCTCATCAAACAGAACAACACTGAAAGGCTTTTCGCGCACCGCATTGGTCAACTCACCACCCACATCATAACCAACGTAACCCGGCGGAGCACCAATGAGCCGCTGATCGGCATGCTCTGCGCTGAACTCACTCATATCAAATCGAATGTAAGCGCGGTCGTCACCAAACAACAAGCTGGTAATGGTTTTTGCCAATTCCGTTTTACCAACACCGGTTGGCCCGGCAAGGAAAATGACACCGCGCGGCCTTCCCCCTCGTTTGACGTTGCCGATGCCGGTGATTGCCCGTTTGATAATATCCAGGGCATGGGTAACTGCATGGTTCTGACCCTTGATGCGGTTCTGGATGAACTTATCGCCGTGCCTGATTTTATCCCGATCTATTTTTTGCCAGGGGTCATCTGTAACACCGATTTTATAACGCCTTACTGCATCACCGATTTTGTCGATGCCAAGACCTTCCGATTGTCCCAACGTAGTGATGGCCTCCATATCAAGTAGCAACAATCCTTCTGTTTCATCAACAAAACGATTGATTGAGGTGTTCTCGTCATGAACCGCATTGTTGGCTTGCAGTCCTTTCAACAAGGTACGAGCCATTGCATGACGGGCGATGTTATCGGGTTTGTTGATAGGAATATGGCGTAACTTTGGATTGCCAATGACAAACCAGTCGGGTAGATCACCCTCTTTATCGACTATCCAGATAACGGAATTGTAGAACCCCTTGCGTGACTCGCCATGGGGCTGAAGCTTGGCTTGTTGCGAAAGAATAAGTGCTCTTGTAAAGGCGTTGTGTTCGGCTTTCGATAGATGCTCGGGGCTGATGCTGTATTGAGATGCGAAGTCGGCAATGATAGCCACAGGAACGTCCCTATGGGCAACTAAATGTTCCAGGCTCTGTGTCAAGGCATCAATATTGTAGTTGGCCTGATTGGGTTGGGTTATCGATCCCAGTGCCTGAAGCAACGCGTGCTTTTCAGACTCTGTGCCACGGAAAAAAGGAATATCAAACCCTTCGGCAGGATTGTAATAAACAATATGGGTATAGCCGAGTGATTGGAGTTCCAGGGCCAGATACTCCTTAAGAGCATACCAGCCGATTTGCCCCTGCCCGTGATCGTAAAGCTGCCAGTCTTTGATATTGCCCGACAGTACGAATTGGCTTTTCAGCGGCAGAAAGCGGATAAAATCACGCAACCAGCGGGGTCTATGAAATGATTCCATTACATTAGCCTTAATGTGCTTATTCGAAAGTCCATTGTTTTTCATTGGCCCCCGAAAGTCTATACCTGTGAGGAGGATTACCGGATTAGGAGCAGAAGAACTGTTAAAAATAAAATCCCGCATTTAGGTGCGGGATTTTTTATTGGAGTTGATTCAACTGTGTTAGCGAAAAATTGGCACTATGGTTGGCAGTCTTATATTTCATCGCTCACCTGCTCCCATTTGTCACCGTAACCAATCTGATCAAGATAACCGCTGATAATATTCATGCTGCGTTCCGTCCAGTATTGCAAGTTCACTTCCCCGAATACCTCAGCACCGTTATCCTGATCTTCCGCTACGGCCTCCAGTATTCTCCAGAAGAACCGGGATAATGCAATGGCATGTTCTTTGGAGGTAACAGAAGCGGTATTCTGAATAATGCCAATAAGATCGTGCGCTTCAAGTTGATTGGCATAGTGGAAGCAAACTTGCTGTGCTTTTGGGTCTTTGCCGGTGAAGTCCAACATTTACTAACCTATAGCTAAAATACTTTTTCTGGTGTTATCTGCATCGATAATCCTAGAAAACCAGCTCAATAACTTTTCTTTTATAATTATTAGATCAGTAGCTAAACTAAATTCCTCTAAAATATATCGTGAATCTCTGTAAGTTATTTCGAATTCGCTAATAGGTGGTTCAAAAAGAAGTTCAGATAAGTAGGCTTGGGGGTTTGGGTTACGGTCAAAAACCATGAACGTCCATCCGGTCGGCGATATGTGTAGATCAAATGCTATTGAATGACCCGAAAGTATAAAATCATGAACCAGACAAGATTTGGCATATATCCATTGTTTACATCCATTTTGGTTACCAATAATTTCTGAAAGATCCCGTACTTTCGAATAAAGTTTTGACATAAATTTATTTCTGGCATTCAGCAAATCATCAACTCTTTCGTGATGCTTTATGAAAAATTGATCAATTTCATCTAATTCCATATTCTTACCTGTGAAGTTTTCCATACTGCTCATAAAATCCAGAAGATAAAGAAGCCATTTCTGAGATGATTTACCGGCATAGAGACCAAGACGTTGCCTTATTTCAGCTATAAAATTTTTGTAGGTTATCCCAACAAACCCATTATCAACTTCATTAACCTTAATGCTAAGGACAATTTTAACGGGCGATAAATTTTTTTGAACGGATAGTTTATCTATTGTACTGCTGTAATCGTTTAGATCATTTTTTAACTCGTGGAATATTTTGTTCTCTATTCCTATAAGCTGGTTATCTGTTTCAATCAAGAGATCTAATCTTCCACCTTTATTTGTGGAATATTCACGATAAACCTGAAAGTTTCCTTGGCTCAAATCGTCACTTTTGGCGAGGCTCATTAGTGAAGAGAAAAGCAAGCTTCCCAAACCATGCTCATTATTAGGGTTTAAATAGAAAGCAAGGATATTACTGCACACATTTTCATAATGAGGATAGCCAGCCACATCAAATATACTTTCACTTTCAGATACAGTTGAAAGAGATTCAAAATCATGAAGCACGGTTAGTAAATTTTCAAAGCTGTCCATATAGCTGACGACCTTATAGATGATATTCCATGACCAGCCCGCCAATGGAATTTGGATGGGGGGTTATATTGATTGTTATTTACCATGATTGCTTGTTTTTAACCTACCAACCAAGCTCTCCACAATACCAATAAGCAACCCCCGATCTTCCGCCGATACTTTCGCCAAAAGGTCTTCCAGGTAAGCCGTTTGATCTGCCAGTCTGGAACTGCTGCCATGCAGTAACTCATCAGTTCGGCATCCCAGAATTTCAGCCAATTCCAAAAGTCTTATGGCGTTTGGTACGGCTATCCCCCGCTCAATACGGGAAACGGCTTCGCTGCCTATACCCAGGTTTTCCGCTACATATTCCTGTGTTAATCCCGCGGTTATGCGCAGGCTGGATATGCGTTTACCCAATTCTTTTGCCAGATCAGCCGGGTTATCTCGTTTCATTTGGGGAATCTCTGCCAGAAAACCCAAATAGTTGTCCCTCGACCTTTTAGTATGAAGGATGTATAAAGTTGATAGTCAACTTAAAAGGTTGACAATGAGCTAATGACCGACTATTTTGTTTGAAAAAGCGACAAGCTGTAAGGATCGGATTTACCTCAAGAGGAAAGCACTTGTGTCAATCAAGCCAATATTTACTCTTATCTTTTCATTAATTGTTCTCGTTGGGTGTCAGGCAACAGGAGAGCAGCACCGGGCCAATGTCTATAAAGCGGGACAGGTCAACATAAAACAAGCAGCCAGGACGGTAGAAATCCTCGCCGTTATGCCCGCCAGGATAGAAGTTGATAACAGTGAGGCACAACAAAAAGCGCAGGTGGCCGGTGGTATTTTGGGGGCCGTCCTGGGTGCAGCTATTGGTGACAAGGTTCAATCCAGCCGCTATCAAACACACGAGACCGTCGCTGCCGGTGCTCTCGGTGGCGCGGTTGTTGGTGCAGCAACAGGTTCATTAGTGAAGGACAAGGTTTTGGTTGATGGTGTGTCGTTGGTATATGTCGAGGATGGTGAAACACTGAGTTCTGCTCAAGTGGGGAAACTATGCGAATTTAAGCCGGGTGTCGCTGTGATTATCTCAACGGGAGAAAATGAAACGCGTGTCCAGCCCAATGCCACCTGCCCGCAAGGAGATGCATGATGCAAAAAATAGCGCTGTTTTTGTTTATCTTCTTCGCCATGGGCTCAGCTGCCCAACCCAATTTGCAAGACCAGATTAATGCTGTTCATCAGGCGAATAAGCAACAAAAAGAATCGGAAAGATTAGCCGCCGAAGGAGCTGAAAAAGCAAGGCTGGCAGAACAGGAACGTCAAAGAATAGCCGAAGCTCGCAGAATGGACGCGAAACTAGTGGAAAAACGCAAAGCGGATGCGTATGAAGAAGAACTCAGGAAAATCTACCTCGAAGAACAGCGCCTTAACCTGAAACAAAGACAGCTCTATGCAGAAAGCGACTCCGAATACGAGAAAAATCTGCGAATGATAGCCATTGAAAAGGAAAAGGCGAAATTAGCCGAGGTCAAGGCCAGGGCGGAACGCGCCAATGATTATATTGATCAGGATTTGAAAACCAAGGCCGCCGAAACCGATTTGGTGCAATCCGTTGCAGATAGTAATCGAAATGTTTCGGAAGGCGCTAAGGCGATGATGAGTGATAAATAATGTGAATTATTTATGAAATCTAAAGTTGGTTTTTTAATTTTGCTCTTTGCCCCTGGAGCACAAGTTTGAAGCCCTGACTCACTGGAGCAGGGCTTCCGACTTATGGCAAAACCTTAAGCTCGATGCGACGATTCAATGCACGGCCTTCATCGGTTTCATTGCTTGCTATCGGGCGTTCTTCACCATGCCCGATGGGGCCTTCAAGGCGGTCAGCGCGGATGCCTTGGGCGATCAGGTACTCATACACCGTACGGGCCCGGCGCTCGGATAACCGCTGGTTATAACTCGCTGAACCCATGGCGTCGGTATGTCCGGACACTTCGGCGCGCAGGCCTTCATACCGGTTAAACAAAGCCACCACGTCGTTAAGTGCGGGGATGGCATCGGGGCGTAGATCTGCCTTATCGAAATCGAAGTGGACGCCGCGCAACGCAATAATTTGTGGATCTGGGCAGCCTTCAATTACCTTCACCGAACCGTCGGGACAATATTCCACCGGCGGTAGGGACGGTTGTGTGACCACGGGTGGTGGAAGTGGATCAGGAATCGGCTCAGTAAGCGGTCGAGTGCGAGTGGGCGGGGAACCCAGAGGGATGAGGATACCTGCCGACAAGATCACGTCCTCGAATGAGGTGGAGTCTGGAGCCGCGATACTGCGATCATCTGTATCGATACGGTAGGCCACCTCGGCCCGCAAACCGACACGCCGATAATTGGTCTGCACGCCACCCCCGAACTGGATGGCCAGGTTGGTCCCCTTGCGCTCATCTGACAAGGTAGAGTCTGGAAGCATATCCTCGCGCGTATGCTGCGCGCCGATGCCCGTCAGCAGGTATGGTCCCCAGCGGCGCGTCCCGGTTCGAAAATGCCGTCGGGCAACCACTTCAGCACCATACTGGCGCCACTGCAAATCCCCGTTCGCGGATTGCTCCGGGTTTTGATAATTCAATTCCAGATCGACAGACCAGGCAGGGGAGAAGAACCGGCCCATACTGACGGTGCCGTGAACCGGGTCGTCAGTGTTGCGCTCGTTATCCTGGATATTGAGGCCAGTAGCGGCGCCGAGATACCAGCGGTCATCGTACTCTTGTACCGCAACAGCCTGGGTTGTACCCAGGACACTGAGGATAAAACAGAGAAGCGTCTTCTTCATGGTTGATTCCTTAACATCAGCGTGCGGGCGGGCCGGCACGTTATTGAAATTGCAACAGGGTCGTGTTTTACCAGCGGATGCGTAAGCCGAGGTATCCGGATTGCTGGGTAAACTCTGTACCTTCGATTTCTTTGCCGGTGGAGACAACGCCAAATACACTGATCCGATCGCTCAATGTGGCTTCCAGCCCGAGATCGAGCGTTGCGGACGTGCCCAGGTCATGATTGGGGAAGGTCTGCGCCGTGGCGGTCGGGCTGCTTTGTACGCTCAACTGGTCGTCGCTCTGACCCAGGGTTTTCAGTGCGGCCAGGGTCACCCAGGGACGAATCACGGCACCGTTCGCCCTCGTGATCTCTTTTGATACCCGGACACCGGCACGTACTGTACTGACCACTTCGTTATTGAAGGCTAATTGCTTGCCTGCTGGATCAATCACATCACTCCAGTTAACCATGCTGGCTGAGACCTGGAGTTGCGGCTCAATCCCCCAATCATGCGCCAGACGGTAGTGGCGGCCCATCCGCAGGTTCAGTGTCAGGCTGTTCCCCGTCAATTCTTCCTTGAAGCCATCGGTGGTCTCGACAGTAGCGCGCGGACGATGACCGTTCAGGATGGCATTGAAGTACGTGCCATCGTTCCAGGTGGTGCTGGTATAGAAGCCGCCCGTCAAGGTCTCCAGATCAATAGAAGCGGAGCTGATAGCAGGTATCTCTGCGGAGCCGTTGCCGGTGGTCCGGTAGTCACCCTGGATGAACCCAAGGTAGGCGCCACCCCGCAATGTGCGACCGGGACGATCAACAGCACCATCGGCACCGACATACAGACCAATATCGTCACCAGACACGTCAAATCCCGGATTTCCCCCCAGTTCCAGTTGGTCTCGCGTGATAGCGGTCCAGAATCCGTTGCAATCATCAAGGAAGCGGGTGTTGGTCTGTTCAACTCGTTCTTCGGGAGACAGATCGCATTCAGGACGTCCGGCACCACGCGCGCCGGCCAGCCGTTGATGGACCAGGTTATCCGTCTGGCGAATCGTCACGATGCTCAGGCTTTGTAAGCTTGCATAAGCGGGTAATTCCGGCAGTACATGGTCAGCCTCCGTACTCAGATACCAGTTGTTATCCGTCTCGTCCTGAGCAAAAGTCCACGGGAGGATGCTGCCTGCCAGCCGTACGATTCGGCCATCGTCCGAATCGGCTGCCCTGAACGCATCGGGTGCTGCATTCGGGCTGGTGATCACCTGAATCGCTGTCGTTTCCGTGACATCGGTGCCATCACTCGCGAACACCACCCCGGTGGTACCGCCGATGTTGCCTGTGATATCCAGGCCACCGCTGGTGCCATTCGCCGGTGATACGTCTACCTGCAGCAGACCAGCGTCGCCGGTGTAATTGCCGGAAATGGTCAACCGGCTGGTGCCGGTATTGATCAAGCCAGCGTTGAACATACTGGCGCTAATGCTGGCGCCGTCGCTGGCAAATAACGCTGAACTGGTATCGATGCTCATCACCCCGCCGTTCAGCTCCAACAGGCTGCTCAGGTTCATATGAGTGTTATCGATCAGGTTCAGCCGCTCCCAATTACTGATTGGCAGGGTATCGCCATTCACTTGCATGTTATGAAAGTTGATGACGTCACTGCCGCCGACGCCCCCATCGATGGCTGTGAGCCCGCTGATGTCACTGCCGATAAAACTGGCTGTGTCGTCACCATCGCCGAAGGCCAGGGTGCCAATCACTGTACCTCTGGTGGTAAGCACATCGTTGCCCCCACCGAAGTCTGCCTGGGTGAACAGGGTACCGGTCCCGGCGACAGTCACAGTGTTGGTCCCGTCGCTGCCGGTGAGGGTGGTAAAGCTATCGCCGGGCGCCTGCAGGATGCCATCCACATTGAGCATCGTGTTGTCGGCCATGGACAACAGTGGCGTATCCAGTTGCCCCACCACCGTCAGGACACCGGCGTTGATGGTGGTATCACCGCTGATAACACCGCTGCCGGTGAGCAGCGCCTCGCCGCCGCCGTTTTTCTCCAGGTGCTCGAAGTTGACAATCATATCGAGGTCATACTCGGAGGTTGCCTCGTTATTGATGATCACGATATCGCTGCCCTCGGTGGGGACATTACCGTCTACTACCATTGCCAACAGGGCGCCATCGTTCAGGATCAAGGTATCACTGCCAGCACACAGATCCACGGTGCCGCTGCCGGTCAGGGTGCCGGACACCTCCAGAATGTTCTCGCCATCACCGCAACCATAGGCACCGTCCACGTTGAGCACAGCCCCACTCGCGATAAAGGTGTTCAGGATGCCGCTGGCCGGGGCGATCACGCTGCCTTCCGGTCCGATATGCAGGGTACCGCCGAGCACATTGACGGCGGTGAAGTCGGATACGGCCGGGCCAGCCACGATCAAGGTGCCCACATTGGTTTTATCCAGGGTTTGAAAGTGGGTGACGCCGCCCAGGGTGGCGCTGGTAGCGATATCGGTGACCAGGGTATTGTCGCCGCTGCCACCGTCGATGGGCGTCGCCAGTTCGGCCAGGTTAGCACCATCCTGGATGATCAGGGTGTCGTCGCCGTCGAGCATGTCGATACCGCTCAGGCCGGTGACGGTGCCGGCTACGGTAAAGACATCATCGCCCGGCGTGAACAGGAAGTTGCCGTCGAGGTTAAGGGTCGCGCCGTTGGCCACGGTGGCACGCTGCACGCTGTTGATCTCTCCGGCGAGACCGATGTTCAGGGTACCTTCCAGCACATTGACCTCATCAAAATTCGACGCTGCCGGCCCGGTCACGTTCAGCATCCCAGTGCCGGTCTTGGTCAGCACCTCAAAACTGGTCAGCGCACCCAGATCCGCACTGGTATTGATGTCTGGATTAAAGATATCCAGCCCGGCACCGCCATCCACCGAGCCGATCACCACAGTGCCGTCATGGATAGTGAAGGTATCGTTGCCGTCGCCCAGGCTTAACACACCACCGCCGGTGTTCAGGGTGCCAGCCACATCCAGAACATCCGCCCCATCTCCCAGATCGCCACTGGCGATCAGCGCCGCACCTGAGGCAACACGAACGGTGTTAGTGCCGACGCTACCGCTAAACACTGTCGCTGTACCGCCACCGGCTTCCAGCATGCCGTCAACCTGGAGCACGGTATCGTCAGCCATTGCCACAGTCGGTGTCAGTAATTGTCCAGCCACGGTCAGGGTGCCATCGTTGAGTGTGGTACCGCCGCTGAATGCATGAATGTCCGCGAGGATGGCTTCGCCAATATTGTCTTTCTGCAACAACTCAAAGCCAGAGAGTTGACCGCCGTCCAGGGTGAAGTCACCGGCGTTATTGAGCACTACCCGGTCATCCCCGTCACCACCTGTGAGAGGATTGGCCAGGCCTGCGATGCTGGCGCCGTCGTTGAGGGTCAGCGTATCGTCACCCGCACACAAGTCGACGCTGCCGCTGCCCGTGAGGGTGCCGGAAACAGTCAGGGTATCTGCCTCGTCACCACAGCCGAAGGCGCCGTCCACATTCAGGGTCGCACCGCTGGCTACAAGGCTGTCCAGCGACTCACCCGGTGTCGCTATCATGCTGGCCCCAGCCTGCACATTCAGTGTGCCCTCCAGCACCTGGACTTCCTGCAGATCAGTGGTGCCGGGACCGGTGACGTTAAGGGTTCCGATACCGGTTTTGGTTACCCCTTCAAAATTCACCAGCGCACCCAGATCGGCAGTGGTGTTGATGACATAGGTTCGCGTGTCGAAGCCATCACCGCCCTCGACTGTGCCGATCACCACCGTACCGTCGTGAACGATAAAGTTATCGTCACCGGCCCCCAGGAAGAAGGTACCACCGCCCACATCCAAAGTGCCTGCCACGTCCAGGGTGTCGGTCCCGTCACCGAGGACGAAGTCCAGACCGGTGGTGTCCAGCAGTCCATCAATACGCACGGTGTTGTCACCGTTGCCGAGGTCACCGCTGGCGAGCAGGGTGCCGCCGGTACCCACGTTGACGGTGTTGTTGCCGGTACTGCCGGTGATTACCGCAGCAGTGCCACCACTGTTCTGCACGCTGCCGGTGATGTTCAGCACAGTGTCGTCAGCCAAATTCACTGTGGGTGTTTCAAAGCTTCCGGCCAGGGTCAGGGTACCGTCATTGAGGGCCGTGCCACCGCTGAAGGTCTGGGTGCCGGTGATAGTGGCTTCACCACTATTGTCCTTCTGCAGAAATTCAAAGCCGGCAGTGTTGCCGCCGTCGAAAGTGAGAGCCAGGGCATTGTTGAGTAGCAGGGTATCGCCCGCTCCGGCACCACCGCTGATGACATTGGATAGAATCGCTCCGTCATTCAGTGTGAGGGCGTCATCACCATCGCCCAGGTTGAGGGTGCCACTGCCGGATACCGTACCGCTCACGGTCATGGAGTCATTGCCAGCGGAGCCGCTGTAACTACCGTCCACTTGCAGTGTGGCGTCGCTGGCGACAGTGGTCGTGACCACACCGCTGATGTCCCCTGCCGGGCCGACCTCCAGCGTGCCGCCGAGCACATTGACCGTGGTGAAGTCGGATGCTGCAGGGCCTGCCACAATCAGGGTACCGACATTGGTCTTGTCCAGTGTCTGGAAGTTGGTCGTCCCACCCAAGGTAGCGCTGGTGGCGATATCGGTGATCAGGGTATTGCTGCCGACTCCGCCATCCGCCGGGATGGCCAGACCGGACAGGTCAGCGCCATCCTGAAGGGTGAAGGTATCGTTGCCATCGCCCAGAGTAATCGGGCCGTTGCCGGTCACGGTGCCGGCTACCGTCAGGTTGTCATCACCGGCGGTGAACAACAGGTTACCGTCCAGATGGAGGATGGCACCACTGGCTACAGTGGCATTCTGAACACCATTGATTTCACCCGCCGGCCCTATGTTCAGCGTGCCCTCATTCACATTGACCGTAGCGAAGTCAGACGACGCGGGACCATTGACGTTGAGGACCCCTACGCCGGTTTTATCCAGTACCTGGAAGTTCTGCACGGCACCCAGATCGGCGACTGTGTTGATATCGGTATTAAACGTATTCGTGCCCGTTCCACCATCAACGAGGCCGACCATCTCGCCGCCATCAGTAAGGGTGAAGGTGTCATCACCACCGCCCAGGGCGAAGACACCGCCGTCGGTATCCAGTGTACCGGCCAGGACCAGCAGGTCATTACCCTCACCCAGGTCACCGCTGGCCACCAAGGTGCCGCCGGTGCCCACGTTGACGGTATTGTTGCCAGCGCTGCCCAGAAGGTCAGTCGCTTCCATTGCACTGTTGACGTTAAGCACTGTGTCATTGCTCAGGGTGGCAATAGTCGTCAGCAATTCACCGTTAATCGTCAGCGTCCCCTCGTTCAGGTTGGTGCCACTGCTGTAGGTATGCTGGCCGATCAGGATGGCCTCCCCAATATTGTCCTTCTGCAACAACTCAAAGCCAGAGAGTTGACCGCCGTCCAGGGTGAAGTCACCGGCGTTATTGAGCACTACCCGGTCATCCCCGTCACCACCTGTGAGAGGATTGGCCAGGCCTGCGATGCTGGCGCCGTCGTTGAGGGTCAGCGTATCGTCACCCGCACACAAGTCGACGCTGCCGCTGCCCGTGAGGGTGCCGGAAACAGTCAGGGTATCTGCCTCGTCACCACAGCCGAAGGCGCCGTCCACATTCAGGGTCGCACCGCTGGCTACAAGGCTGTCCAGCGACTCACCCGGTGTCGCTATCATGCTGGCCCCAGCCTGCACATTCAGTGTGCCCTCCAGCACCTGGACTTCCTGCAGATCAGTGGTGCCGGGACCGGTGACGTTAAGGGTTCCGATACCGGTTTTGGTTACCCCTTCAAAATTCACCAGCGCACCCAGATCGGCAGTGGTGTTGATGACATAGGTTCGCGTGTCGAAGCCATCACCGCCCTCGACTGTGCCGATCACCACCGTACCGTCGTGAACGATAAAGTTATCGTCACCGGCCCCCAGGAAGAAGGTACCACCGCCCACATCCAAAGTGCCTGCCACGTCCAGGGTGTCGGTCCCGTCACCGAGGACGAAGTCCAGACCGGTGGTGTCCAGCAGTCCATCAATACGCACGGTGTTGTCACCGTTGCCGAGGTCACCGCTGGCGAGCAGGGTGCCGCCGGTACCCACGTTGACGGTGTTGTTGCCGGTACTGCCGGTGATTACCGCAGCAGTGCCACCACTGTTCTGCACGCTGCCGGTGATGTTCAGCACAGTGTCGTCAGCCAAATTCACTGTGGGTGTTTCAAAGCTTCCGGCCAGGGTCAGGGTACCGTCATTGAGGGCCGTGCCACCGCTGAAGGTCTGGGTGCCGGTGATAGTGGCTTCACCACTATTGTCCTTCTGCAGAAATTCAAAGCCGGCAGTGTTGCCGCCGTCGAAAGTGAGAGCCAGGGCATTGTTGAGTAGCAGGGTATCGCCCGCTCCGGCACCACCGCTGATGACATTGGATAGAATCGCTCCGTCATTCAGTGTGAGGGCGTCATCACCATCGCCCAGGTTGAGGGTGCCACTGCCGGAAACAGTACCAGCTAATACAAAGCTATCGTTGCCGGCGGTGCCGCTATAGCTGCCATCTACTTGCAGGGTGGTGCCGCTGGCCACAGTGGTGTCCACCACTCCACTCACATTGCCATTCACACCAATGTCCAGAATGCCGCCGAGCACATTCACAGTGGTGAAGTCCGAGGGGGCTGGGCCGTCAATGTGCAGGGTGCCAATATTGGTTTTGGTCAATTCCTCAAAACCCGCCATACCATCCAGAGTTGCGCTGGTGGTGATATCGGCGATTAAACTGTCGCTACCTGTGCCACCGTTCACTACACCTTCCAACAAGCTACCATCACGCACGATCAACGTGTCATCGGCATCGCCCAAATCAAACACACCGCCATCGGTGTTCAGTGTGCCAGCTACATCCAACACGTCGTTACCAGCACCCAGGCTCCCATTGGCGATGAGGTTACTGCCTATACCCAAGGCGACAGTGTTATCTCCGGTGCTACCGGTGATAACCGTGGCGGTTCCTCCACCAGCTTCCAGGCTGCCGTCCAGGTTGAGAGTTGTGTCATCGGCCATGGACAGGGTGGGTGTCAGTACCGTGCCATTCGCACTTAAGGTGCCACCTTCGATATTTGTTCCCGCATTGAAGTCGTGAGCGCCAGTGAGAGTCAGTTCCCCGATATTCTGTTTGGTCAGGATATTGAAGGTGTCGATATCATCACCTGCCAAAGTGAAGCCAAGTAAGGTATTGATCACCAAGGTATCGGTGCCGCCACCGCCAGCGGCGGCCACACCGGAACCCAGAATTTGCGCGCCATCATTCAGAACCAGAGTATCGTCACCATCACCCAAGGCCAGGGTGCCGGTACCCGTGTCCAGAGTGCCAGTGAGGTTCATCGTGTCGTTGCCAGCGCCCAGATCACCGCTGGCGAGTAAAAGGCCGCCAGCATTAATGGTAAGTGTCTGGTTTCCTGTATCCCCGGTGAGTAGCGTTTGGATGGCGTTCTCAGCCTGCACTGTGCCGTTCACGGTTAATACCGAAGTGCCAGTCATTTCCAGGGTGGGTGTTTGCAGACCGCCGTCCACCTGTAGCGTGCCATTTTCGATGACAGTGGCGCCAATGGCGTTGTCCGCGGAGGTCAGAACGCTAATGCCGCTGCCTATCTGTGCCAACGTGCCTGGTCCACTCAGAGTGCCTTCAAAGGAGAAGGTATCGCTGCGGTTCAGGGATAGAGTCGAGGTCGGTGAATCTACTATTACGTTGCCGAATCCGGCATTGCCCGTCGTACCGCCGTTGCCGATTACCAGATTGCCGTCGTTGATCACCGTGTTGCCGGTGAAGGTGTTGTTGCCGGTGAGAACCCAGGTGCCGCTGTCGTTCTTGGCCAGGGTGGTGGCGCCGGTGCCGTTGTCGGTAATGGCGCCGCCGAAGGTGTTGTCGCCGGTGTTGGTGCCGCCCAGCGCCATGGTGCGCGCGGTATCGGTGCCGGTCAGGGTCACCGCGCCGGTGTTGGTGAACTCCAGCGCGCCGGTGCCGGAGGATTCGATGAAGGCGACTCCGGTAGCCAGGGTGAAGCGGCGGTCGCTGCTGTCGCCGACACCGGTGTAGCGCAGGGTGGAGCCGTTGCCGATCACCAGGTTGGCGGCGTCGTTGGTGGCGGCGCCGATGGAGCTGGCCATGCCGCCGTCTGCGAACTCGTCGACCTCGAGGATGCCGCCGCTGATGGTGGTCACGCCGGTGTAGCTGCTGGTGGCGCTGGTCAGCCGCCACAGGCCATCGCTGGTCTTGGTCAGCGAGGTGGCCCCGGTACCATTGTCGTCCAGTTGCGCGGCGAAGATATTGGTGCCGGTGTTGGGGCCGGTCAAGGTCAGGGTGCGGGCGCCATTGGCGCCCGCCAGGGTCACCGGGCCGGTGTAACTGAAGTCGATGGTGCCGCTGCCTGAAGCGTCGATCGTGCCGCCGTTGGTGTCTAGGGTGAACTGCCGATTGGTGCTGCCACCGGCACCCGCGTAGCGCAGAGTGCCACCATCGAGCACCAGGTTGGCGGGATCGGACGTGGAAGCGCCAATGGAACTGTTGACGCCACCGTCTTCAAGGCAGCTGACCGATAGTACGCCGGCGTTGATGGTCGTGGTGCCGGTATAGCTGCTGTCGCAACCACTCAGCGCCTGAATGGTGCCTCCGTTCTTGACCAGGTTGCCGGTGCCGCTGATGGCACCCGCGTAGATGCGGTTGTCGATGCTGTTGACGGTCAGCGTGGCGCTGCCCAGGTCGATGTTGCCGCCGTTGGCGCCACCGCCGATCAGAGAGGTCACCGCCGTATCGAAGCCGTCCAGGTCTAGCAGTACGCCGGCGGTGTTGTTCAGGGTCATGTGACCTTGCGGGCCAAATGCGTTGGTGACCGCCGCGCGCAGGACGCCGCCTTCGACCTGCGTATTGCCTGTGTAGGTATTGGTGCCGGACAGCACCAGTGTACCGGCGTTGCGTTTGATCAGGGTCCCTCCGCCAATCACAGTCCCTTCGAATTCCAAGGTGGTTCCGGCGTTGATGACATTGATGCCGCCGGTTCCCAGCAGCTGGAACCCACGATCGATGGCGACACTGCCACCGCTGTACAGCAGCGATCCGCCGTTGAACGCCAGATTGGTGGAGTCGGCGCTGGAGGCACCGATACCGCTGGCCAATCCACCGTCGAGCAGACAGTCGGTGCTGATATTGGCGCCCTGCAGGGTGGTGGGGCCTGTGTAGGTGTGGTTGCAGCCGTTGAAGGTCTGGGTTCCGCCGCCCGTGCGCCAGATGCCGCCGGTGCCGCTGATGGTGCCCGAATAATTGCCATTGCCGCCGTTGATGCGCAGCGTGGCCGAACCGAGCGTCACGTTGCCGCCGTTGGCACCGCCGCCCACGAGCGCACCAATGGTGTTGTCGAAATTGTCCAGCTCCAGGCCGACGCCGGCAGTATTGGCCAGGGTCATGGTGCCGGTGCCACCAAAGGCCTGGGTGGAGCTGGCGCGCAGAATTCCACCATTGACGGTGTTGCCGCCGTTGTAGGTATTGGTACCGGAGAGCACCAGCATGCCAGCGCCGTTCTTGGTCAAGGTGCCGCCGGAACCCACCACCGCGCCGCTGACGGTCAGGGTCGTGCCACCGTCGGTGACGTCGATGGTGCCGTCGTTCGTCCCCAGGGTCATGCCACGATCGGTGGCGGTGGTCGCGCCTGTGTACTGCAGACCACCGCCATTGAGCACCAGGTTGGCCGACGCACTGCCGCCCGCGCCGATGCCGCTGACCACGCCGCCATTCGCCAGCGTGTCCACCGACAACAGGCCGCCGGTGACGGTGACGATGCCGGTGAGGTCGTTGGTGTCGTTGGACAGGGTCAACGTGCCCGCGCCGCTCTTGGTGAAATTGGCGTCGTCCGCGCTGGTCACCAATCCGCCGAAGGTGAGGTTGCTGGCGGCATTGGTGACCTCGATGCCACTGCCCAGGATGGCGCCGGACTTGCCGAGGGTGAAGCCGCGGTCGCTGGTGGTCGTGCCACCCGTGTAACGCAGGGTTGCGCCTTCCAGCACCAGGTTGGACGCGTCGGCGGAGGACGCGCCGATGCCGCTGGCCACGCCGCCGTTGCCGATGTCGCTCACCGATAGCGTGCCCTGCACCACCTGGGTGGCGCCGGTATAGCTGTTGTTGGCATTGGTCAGGGTGACCAGGCCGGTGCCGGCCTTGGTGAAGCCGATGCTGCCGCCGTTGTCCACGATCTGCGAGGCGATGGTGAAGTTGCCGGTGCTGTTCTGCTGGAAGCCCAGGGTGCCGCCGCCGAGCGTGCCGGTCAGCATGCCGCCGGTGATCACCTGATCGGTGTTCAGCACTGAAGGCGCGACGATGATGGTGCCGTCCACGCCCAGGGTCTGCCCGGGATCCACGGTCACGGTGGTGGACACCGGCACCGTGTAGCGCAGACCGCCCAGTTGCACGGTGCCGTTCACTGTGCCGAAGAAGCCGGCGACATCGGTGATGAACTCGTTGTCGAGCCAGTTGGCGGCGTTGTCTTTGTCGGTGTAGTCGGCGTCCACGAACGCCGTGATGTTGCCGCCCACGACCTTGGCGTAATCGGTGCCGTTGACCGTGGCCCAGCCGCCCAGCGTGGTGTTGGTGGTAGTGATGTTTCCGCTGGTGGGCAGGTTGAAGTTCATCAGCCCGCCGCTGCGGGTGATGGTGCCGAGGTTGACGGTCAGGCTGCCGCCGGTGCCGGAACTGGCATCGATGGTGTTGTTGCCGGCGGTGACGAAGACGCCGTCGAAGGTCTGCGTGTTGCTCTCGCCGGCGGCGCCGATCACATTGAGCGTACCGCCGCCCATGTTGAGCGTGGAGGCGCTGGCAATGATGTCGCTGGTGGGGTCGCCGGCCCCGCTGAAGCTCAGGTTCAGGATGCCGCCGCCGATGGTGGTGTCGCCGGTATAGGTGCTGGCACCGGTCAGAGTCTGCGTGCTGGCACCCAGCTTGGTCAGGCCGCCAGTGCCGGTGATGTTGCCGGCGTAGCTGGCACTGGTGCCGGCCGCCGCCTCCAGGGTCAGGGTGGCGCTACCTAGGTCCACCGTGCCGCCGGTGCCGATCAGCGTCGCGAAAGTATAGTCAAAGCCATTCATGTCCAGCACGCCGCCATTGACCGTGGCACCGGAGGACGCGCCGAAGGCGTCGGCCACGCCCGCGCGCAGGATGCCGCTGTCAACGATGGTGCGACCGGTATAGGTGTTGGCACCGGTCAACAGCCAGGTCGCGTCGTCGCCGCTGCGCAGGTTGCCGGTGCCGGAAATGACGCCGGAGAAGACGTTGTCGGCGCCGGTAAAGCTGCCGCCGAGGGTCGCGGTATTGCCGATGGCCATGGTGCCGCTAAGATTCAGCGCACCGCTGCCGTCGTTGCTGAGGGTACCGTTGCTGAGCGACCAGTTGCGGTTGCTGCTGGTGTCGGCACCGGTGTAGCTCAGAGTGCCGCCGCCGAGAATCGATGAGGCGTTGGCGATGCCGGCGCCCAGCGAGCTGGCGATGCCGGTGTTCGCGAGCGTCCCGGCCTCCACCGTTCCAGCGCCGGTGATGACCGCGGGACCGGTGAAGGTGCTGGCGTCACCCAGCCGGAGGGTTCGCCCGGCATCCGCGATTAAATTGACCGCACGGCCACCGTTGCTGCTGATCACGCCCAGCAGTTCCAGGTCGGCAGTTGCTGCACGGAACTGCGGACCATTGCCCGAACCGCCGCCCAGGGCGATATCGCCGGTCAGGGTCAGCGTACCGGTACCGAAGTTGGCGAGCTGCGGCCGGGGACCGCCTCCGCCAGAGGCGGGATTGATTGCCCAGTTGCGGTTGGAACTGTCGCCGCCGCCGATGTAGTTGAGGGTGGTACCCGCCCCGCTCGCACCGCCGTAGGTGATGGTGCCATCGGCGACGGTGGTGGGCGCACCCAGCGAGCTCAACTGCCCGATATCGGCAATGGAGGTGAAGGTGCTCATGCCGCCACTGGAGAAGCTGGTTGAACCCGTGTAGTCATTGGCGTCGTTGCTCATGTCGACCGAGCCAATGATGCTGAGACCGCCGGCACCGGTGAAGAAGGCGCTGCCGACACCGGTGCCGGCGATGCTGGACTGACCCGGTCACGCCAAGTTGACCGTGCGGTTGGCCAGATCGCCGCCGGTATTCCCGGCGTCCAGCCGGGCACCGGCGGCCATGTTGATCATGTTGGCGACATTGCCCAGGGCAGGGTCGCCGTTGACAATCAACCTGCCCCCATTGACGTTGACGTCGCCGCTGAAGGTGTTGACACCGTTTAGCGTCAGCAGGCTTGTCTGGTTGACGCCGGTCAAGGTCAGGCCTGCCGTGCCGGCGATAACGGAGTTGATGGTCGTGGTGATATTCGTACCACCGATGGCGATAGTGGGGTCGACACCGCCCAGGGTCAGCGTGCTGCCGGTGATTGTGTAGCCGTTGGCGAGAAAGTTCAGGTGGTGGGCTGTGATCGAAGCGCCCAAGGTGACCGTGCCCGCGGTGCCACCGAAGAAGGCATCGTCCAGGGCGGCGTTGTTCCAGGCGCTGTAGGGCCCGCTGACGCCGTCGTTGTTCGGGCTCCAGAAGGTGCCGCTAGTGTTCCATGTGCCGGTACCGCCTAGCCCCAGGGTAGTGTTGTTGGGATCCCACCATCGGTCGTCGGCCCAAGCTGGAGCACCAAGTGCCAGGAACGCGGCGAGCATGCTCATCCGCAACCCGCATCGCACCGCAGAAGGCATAACTTGCACAACGGCGATGCGCCCATCTACCCCACGGCTGCTTTTGCCCCTCCTCCGCGCCAACTCCGATACAACAATCCATGCACGCTGTGCTTGAGACCAAATGATGCGAAATACGTGATTCATGGGTTTTCCTCCTTAACACCAAATAATCACGCACTACCGCATGCGTGATACTTATCGTTTTATACTGGGCGTGCACGATCGTTTTTTCGAATTGACTTCCTGAAAAAGATATCTTCGATTTTCCAGTCATTCGGAAGAGTATTCAGGACTAATACTGTTGGCGTGGTAACGATGGATAGTTTGGAAAATTTTTGGGGGTGGTAATGAAGTGACTATTACTCTTTATACAAAAAGATTTATCTATTTGTAATAAATGTAGCGGCTTCCTCAGCATTTTCAGTTTCTTTGAGAGTCGAATATTTCCAAGCATATGAACCATGATTGAGAATCCTTTTAATATGGCATGATGTTAATGGATATAGCACAATATTGTGCTCAGGAATATTTTTCTTACAAAATTGAGTTGTACGGCTCAAATCACTCCTAACCATCAAATATCGTCTCCAAAAAAATATGAGTAAGGGAAAGCGTGGGATTAGGAATGTTTATAAAAAAATGTGAGCATAAGTTTATTTTTTTACATATTACTGCATAAGCCCTGCCACCCCTCCCCCGTCAAATAAGCCCTCAACAACGCCGTCTGACTCGGCGACATCGATCTTACCACGGGCATAAACAGCGTTGTATTTTTATAAGCCGAAGACGTCCGCGCGATGATGGCATTTTTTGCGTTGAGTATTGCATCAGCTTGATTAAGTGGGATGAAGCGTGACATGGCCGGGAAGGCAAGATAGTGGAAGCGCAACACGTTGGTGTAAACCTGTTCCCAAGTGATGGTGCTGCCGGCGGGGATGCCGAAGTCGGTTTGTTTATATTTTCTGAAGTTGGTGAAGTAGGAGCCGCCGTTGCAGGTGTAGTTGAGTACTTCAAAGCCGGCGGTGGCGGCGCTGCTTGTTCTAGCGGCGGCAGTAAAGCTGACGGATTCCTGGTTGGCTGCTAAGGTGACACTGGTGGGGAAGTCCAGGTAATCCGGGTTGTCCAAAGTGCCCGATGAGCCGCTGCTGATGGAAATTGTTGTGTGCTGTTTGACGGGTTGACCGAGGTAACGCAATTGCAAAGTAACGGTTAACGAGCCTTGATAATCATCAATATATAAATTGCGTTGATCGCTGTAGATGCGATACGGAGACTCCACAATCTTTAACGTGGCCGCCGTGTTTTGATGGTGGGCACTGATGGTTAATGGTTGTGTTTTAACAGCCGTAGCTTGATCCGCGGTTAATGAAAAATCCACGAGGCCGCCGTAGAGATAATAGTTTT
>CAMPIG010000010.1 GCA_946886255.1 uncultured Cellvibrio sp.
TTGCTGGTATTGATGAGCGGCCTGGCGACCGGCTGTAGTGTGCTAGTGGCTCAGTATACCGGCGCGCGGGACTTTCCCAGCTGCCAACGCACCCTGTCAGTGACCTTGTTTGTCGGCATGGTCGTAATGTTGCCGTTCACTCTGGCCTTCGCGTTTGCCGCACCCATTTGGGTAAACTGGATTAACCCGGACCCGCAGGTTGCCACGCTGGCCGCACAATATTTACAGATCACTGCACCGGTATTGTTGCTAACGCAGGTGATTGTGATCTTCGAAGCATCGCTACGTGCATTGGGCAATACGGCTATGCCGTTGGTGGCCGGCGTGATCGCGGCGATCGTAAATATCGCGCTGAACTACGCATTAATCTTCGGCCACTGGGGCTTTCCAGCGTTAGGTGTTGCCGGCGCGGCCTGGGCAACCTTGGCGGCGCGAGCGTTGCAGTTGGGTTTTATGCTCAGCTGGTTGTATCTCAGCAAACACGGCTTTGCATTAACTTTCGCACAATTGCGCGCGGGAATAGATAAGACACATATCCTGCGTTACAGCGTTTTTGCCTTACCACTGGTGGCAAATTATGCGATATGGGCAGTGGGCAATTCGGCCTACCACGTCATCACCGGCTTCGCCGGCACCGAAGCGCTGGCCGTTATGGGTGTCATCGTTCCCTTGGAAAGTGCTTTTTTTGCTCTGTTTGTAGGCTTGGCTAATGCGTCGGCAGTATTGGTCGGGCGCGCCTTGGGTGCGGACAACACAGCGGAAGCCTGGCGACTCTACCGATTCTTCGACCGCCTGACTCTCGGACTGGTGATTTTTTTCAGCCTCGCCCTCTGGTTTGCACGGCCTTATATTCTGTTGGTGTTTGATCAATTAGATGAAAAATCCACGGAGTTACTGATGAGCACCCTCGGCGTTTTTTGCGCGCTGGTATGGCTGAAAATTCTCAACATGATTCGCATCATCGGCGTGTTACGCGCCGGCGGCGACAATCGTTTTTGTTTGATTACCGACACCGTTGTCATGTGGGTCTTCGGCCTGCCCATTTACGCAGCGGCCGTTTTCTTTGGCAACTACTGGTTTGTTATTTTGTATGCACTCATGTTCTTAGAGGACGGGCTAAAATTTTTACCCGTTATCCGCCGCATCCGCACCCGAAAATGGATAAAAAACCTCACAACCTAAATTTTAGTAGGCATTTATCTTTCAATAATTCCGTTTCTTGGCTCATTCTTCGAAGATGGTGTGGGGAAGGGGTTGTGAGACCATCACCGACATGGATGTCGGTGCTGAGCCCCCACGGACGGGTTCACGGCGTGTCTCACAACCCCTTCCCCGCACCATCCGGCACTCCCAAAACTAAGCAGTAAACTTATCCCGAAACATAAAAAACACCGCTCCCAACAAACACAACCCCGCCCACAAATAATCCAGCTTCAACGGCTCCTTCATGTAATACACCGCAAACGGCACAAACACACTCAAGGTAATCACTTCCTGCATAATTTTGAGCTGCCCGACACTCATCACCGTATAACCAATACGATTCGCCGGCACCTGCAAAAGATACTCAAACAACGCAATACCCCAACTCACCAACGCCGCAATAATCCAGGGTTTCTGATTCAACTCTTTCAGGTGCGCATACCAGGCAAAGGTCATGAATACATTACTGCACGTCAACAGACAGATGGTAGTTAGAGTTGCCTGCACGATAAAACCTCAGAAAAAATTTAGCGGGATGTCGGTGCGGGCGCGGCTGCTTTTTCAGCTTGTGCGCCCAACCAGTAAGAGACAGGTACGCTGCCCAGCCAGGAAATAACGAAGGCAATCTTGGCGGCGGTAAGCAAAGGATTGTCGGCGGCCAAGGCTTTGTTGATGGCTGACCGAATGGCGAACACATCCGCCGGAATTTGGCCATTGACGATGCGTTCCGCAATGGCCTGCGCAACGTCCATCACGTAATACATGATATAGCCGACGGCGAGGGTGGCGGGCAGGGCGAAGAGTAAAACCAGCCAGTAACGTTTCATTAAAAAAAATCCTGCGCCGGGATAAACCAGTCCGGAGAAAAGCGCGGCTTTTACAGAAAGTTTCATGCGTCACCTGCTGACAGATAATATTATTCCGGCACTACTTGCACCTGACGATAATGACCCTCGCCCGGCTTTGCAAGCTGGTCGGCAAGGTAAGGCAACGCCGCTTCCATTTCAGCCCATAAGGTCCACGGCGGATTGATAACGATCATGCCGCTGGCACTCATGCCGTAATCAGGGTGATCCGGTGCGATGCCGAATTCAAAAAGTTGAATATTGCGAATACCGCTTTTCTGTAAAGACCTTTCCATTTCATCAATGCGTTGCCGTAACACCACCGGGTACCAGATCAAGTAGGTGCCGGTGGCGAAGCGTTGATGCGCATTAATGATCTGCTTGATCACATGCTGGTAATCGCTCTTGATTTCATAGGAGGGGTCCATCAACACCAGCCCGCGCCGATCCGGCGGGGGCAGCAGGGCCTGCAATCCCTGGAAACCATCTTCTTCGATGACCTTGACGCGCGCGTCTCTACCGATAGCTTCGCGCAGCAGACGACAATCGGTGCTGTGCAGCTCGTGCAAAAACAAGCGGTCCTGTTGTCGCATGCGGGCTTGGGTCAGCAGCGGAGAGCCGGGATATTGTGTCAATGCGTGATCCGGATTAAAGGCGCTTACCGCTGCTACATAGGCTGCGAGTAACGGGGGTAAATCCGGCTTGTGCCACAATTGGCCAATTCCGTTGTCATACTCACGGTTCCTGATGGGCTGGTGCCCGCCGAAACTGTAGCCACCGGCACCGGCGTGCGTATCGATAATGCGCAAGGGTTTATCTTTTTGCTGCATATAGGACAGTGTGTGCAACCACACGCTGTGTTTAAGGACATCGGCAAAATTGCCGGCGTGAAAAGCGTGGCGATAACTGAGCATCGGGACCTGCCGGGACATTGAATCGGCGCTGAGTATAACGGTTAACTGTGCGCTTTACGCAGGAAAGGTTTTACAAAAAATAACACCTTCCCGGCGAGCGTCCTTTGAGGATAACTGCCAAAACGGTAAAGTAACGGCTATATTCAGGAGCGATTGTTATCTCCGGAGGTGATGACGTTCAGCTTCTGTGTGCAGGGTTTTCAATGGCTGTCAGGACCTTGTTGTAAATTGACTGTGTAGGACTCAACCTTGCTGCGATTCCCCGCTAATCTGTTATTGCTTGCCACCTTACTGGCCGTGCTCGGATGGAGTGCGGCGGCGGCCGCGCAGCCCAAACCGAATATTGAGATCAAGGGCGGTAGTGAAGCCCTGCGGGACAATATCCGCCATTTTTTACCGCTCTACGATGAAGCCTGCAAAACACCACCCTGGCGTTTACGTTCCCTGCTGCGCGAATCCGAACGTGAAATTACCGCTGCCGGCCAGGCGCTTGGCTATTATCACCTGACGTTTGAGCATGAATTAACCCGCACCGACGACTGCTGGAACATGGTCATTACGATCACCCCCGGCGACCCGGTACTGGTTCAGGAGGTACGCATCGTCATTAATGGTGATGGCGTCAAGGACCCGGCATTTCAGCGCATTCAGGAACAGCCCGGTATTGCCAAAGGCGATCGTTTGAACCACGGGCGTTATGAGTCCCTGAAAAATCGCTTCACCAGTCTGGCGGCCAATCGTGGTTATTTTGATGGCAAATTCCAGCACGCCCGGGTGGCGGTGAGCCTGGGACAAAATTCGGCGGTAGTGGAATTGGTTTACGATACGGGGCCACGCTATCGCATTGGTAACATCAACATCCAGCAGGACATTCTTAACGACAGTTTTGTACAGCGTTACATCGAATTCAAGGAAGGCGATTACTACAACGCGGAAGAGTTGCTCGAATTAAAAACGATGTATAACAACAGTAACTTTTTCAGCACAGCAACCATCGCGCCGGATTTGCAAGAACTCAAAGGCGAATCGGTACCGATCAATGTTTCTCTGGAAGCGCGCAAGCGTTACAGTTATTCCGTGGGTGCCGGTGTCGCGACGGACACCGGGCCGCGTTTGTTATTTGGTTTTGAAGATCGCTACATCAGCAGTCGCGGCCATTCACTGACTGCTGATCTCAGTTTGTCCGAAGTGACCTCGACCTTTGAAACAGCTTATAACATTCCGATGACTAGGCCGGCATACGAGCACCTGAAGATCTATACCGGTTACGAACGCACCAACACCGATGTCAGTCGCAGTGACCTGTATAAAGTCGGTACCAGCTACACGCGTTTTGAAGACAACGATTGGTTATATACCTACGCCCTGAATTACGAGCGCGAAGATTCGGCGGTGGGCAGTGAAGATGAACAACGTACACATTTATTAATTCCATCTGTCAGTATTTTTCGCACCAAGAACGATGGCAACCCGAGTTATCCCCGACAGGGCTGGAATTTATTGGCTCGTTTGTCAGGCTCGCCGGAAACCCTCGGCTCCAGTGTCAGTTTTGTGCAGCTTTATGGTCGCGCCAAATACATTCATCCGTTGGGTAATGGTCGTTTGTTACTGCGCGCGGAAGCAGGTATGACTGAAGTTGATGAACTTAGAGAGCTGCCGGCATCGGTACGTTTCTTTGCCGGTGGTGATGCCAGTGTGCGCGGTTATGACTATGATTCGCTGGGGCCAAAAGAGAACGTTAACGTAGACGGTGAAATTGTCAGTGAAGTTGTCGGCGGCAACAACCTGCTGGTGACCAGCATTGAATACGATTATCTGGTGCGTCCCAAGTGGGCGGTGGCGGCATTCTATGATCAGGGTAATGCCGGTAATGATTTTGATTTTGATTTTGCGCGCAGCGTCGGTGTGGGTGTGCGCTGGATTTCCCCGATCGGTCCGGTGCGTGTTGATGTTGCCAAAGCGTTAGACGAAGGTCGCGGTTGGGCCCTGCATTTAAGCATGGGGCCCGACTTATGATTATCCGTTGGTTAAAACGCATCACCCTCGGCATATTGTTAGTAGTGCTGGCCAGCCTTGCATCGATCAGTGCGCTGGTTGCGACGGAGGGTGGCAGTCGCTGGCTAGTCGGCAAGGTGATTGATTGGTTGCCGGAGCGCATCGGCACACTGGAAGTCGGTGAGCTTAAAGGCAATTTATTGACCGGCCTGGACGTTACCTTTTTTGATTTTAAACAGCGCCGCGACGGTCAGCTGCATCAGCGCTATCGCGCAAAAGATGTGTCCTTTCGCTGGCAACCTTTCGCCTTGCTTTACAGTGCAGTATCGGTGCAATCACTGGAAGCGAAAGACATCAATATTATCTTGCCGCCACCGTCGGGCGAGCCCAGGGCGGAACCTTTTGTGTGGCCCAGTTTTGCATTGCCGGTGCGTATCGAATTGGGCGATGTACAACTGCGCGATATTTATATCCAGCGCGGTCGACAACCGCTGATTTACCTGCAAAGTGTCAGCGGGTCAGTCAGCCTCGGTACGTTTAATTTACGCATGGATGAGTTTGCAGTGGTGACGCCCACCTACGGCGCGGAAATTTCCGGGCGCATTGGTTTGCGCTTTCCCTATGCCGCGAGTTTGAACGCAAACTGGTTTTACGATTTGCCGGGGCGGGGAGGGGCCGAACAAGAACCGGTGCATTTCAGCGGTGCCGGTGACGTGCGTGGTGATATTCAGGAGCTGGATATTGAGCATCAACTCGCCACGCCATTTGTCATTGCTTCGCAAGGAACCTTCTTGCCCAATCTGGTTACCGAAGCGGGTCAGCCGCGTCAGTCACCGGACGTGAAATTACAAAACGAATGGCAGGACCAGCAAGTATTAGCGCGTTGGTTTCCTGCCAATCTTGTGCCACCAGTCAGCAGCGCCACACTGGATGTCTCCGGTTGGTACGACAATTATCACGCGCTATTAAATGGTGAGGTTACCCAGGAAACCTTGGGTGAGTTTGCGGTGCAAGCCGATGTGCGCGGTGATCTCAAGCACGTCGGGATTGCCGAACTGGCTGTGCAGCAAATCAATCTTGACGAGAAAGCCCCGTCATCCCAGCCGGCCGAGCTAAAAGCCACTGGGCAGGTGAACTGGTTGCCGACGGTTAATTGGGAGCTATCGCTGGCGGCGGAACACGTGAACCCGGCGCACTATCTGCCGGAGTGGCCGGGCAACCTGCGGGTCAATCTGTTAACCACCGGCAGCTACAGTGCCGCTAACGATGAGGTAGCGGATGGCAATACAACGAATGACCCGGCAAAAAAAATGCTTTCGGTGCGCGTTACCGAACTGGCGCTGAACGGCCAGTTGCGTGGACTTGAGGTAACCGGCAGGGGCGATGCGGGTTATGACGGGCAGCGCTGGTTCAGTGACCAATTGCGTTTGACGCTGGGCGCCAATCAGATACAAGTCTCCGGCAGTTACAGCGATCAGATTGATATGCAATGGCAAGTGAATGCCCCTTTGTTAGCGCAAATTGACCCGCGCATTACCGGTACCTTATCCACCACCGGACGATTGCAGGGTAGCTTCTCCGAACCGCGCGTGGAAGCGACGGCCGAGGGTAAAAACCTGCAATGGCAGGGTTATGCACTGGATGCTGTGGATTTGCAGTTGGAGCATACGGGCGCCGGCAATTATGCCTTGGCACTGACCGCGCAAGATCTGCAAATGAATCAGCAACGGTTCGAACAACTTCAACTAAACGGCTCCGGCAACCTGGCACAGCATCAACTGCAAGCCAAGATAAACAGTGATGCATACGGCGAGCTGACGTTTGATTTGCAGAGCCATTACCAACAGGGTACCTGGCGCGGCAAATTTGACGCGCTTGAAATCGATATGGACAAACTGCCGCGCTGGTGGTTGACCAGCAGCGAATGGATTCAGGTTGATGCGCAGCAGGCCAACATCGGTAAGCAATGTTTAACCACCCGCGTGCGCTGGGGGAATGCCAACCGGACCGAGGGTGCGGAAGACACCGATGCCGCTGGCGATAGCGCCACAGCGCAAGACGCTGACGCCGCCGCTATTGAAACACCGCAACTGTGCATCCAGGGCGAGTGGCAGGCGCAGAGCGGCGTGGAACTGCAAGCCAGTCTGTTTGCGGCGCCGCTACGTCAGGCACGCCCTTGGTTGAAACCGGATGTAACTCTTGGCGGTGTGGTGGATGGCGAGGTGAATTTTCGTCTGGCCACGAACCTGCCCAATAAAACCTCCGCCTTCAGCGGCATGACCGCGTCGGTCAACATGCAAACCCGCGATGGGGAATTGCGTTATCAATTTGCGGATGAAGAACCCAACGTTTACGCCTGGAACAGTGCCCAGTTAACAGCGAATGTGGAAGGCGAAAAACTCGATGGTCGTTTTGTTATGGATTGGGCCGGGTATGGCGATGTGCAGGCGACGACACAGATAGATTTTGCGCGCGAAGATATTTCAGGTGAGATCACGGCAAACTTTACCGACCTGGCACCATTGGAAGCGCTGATTCCCTTTGCCGATGATGTGCAGGGGCGCCTGGCAGCGGATGTACAGATCAGCGGTAAATTGCAGCAGCCTGATGTGGTCGGTCAATTGAATCTGGTGGATGGTGTGGCCAGGCTACCACGCCTCGGTGTCGAGCTGACGGCGGTGACAGCCCGCCTGCAAAGCCAGCGCGGCGGCAACATTGATCTGCGGGCTTCCGCGAAATCCGGCCCCGGCAATCTGCTGGTCACCGGTGATCTGAATAATCTGGGGAGCGAGAACTGGCAGTTGCAGGGCAATGTCACCGGCGAAAACTTCCAGGTGCTCCAGCAGCAACAGTTAAAGGCCAACATCAGCCCGACTATCGACCTCTCGGCCAACACCGAGGCCATCCGGATTCAGGGCACCACCGTTATTCCTTATGCGCGCGCGGAAATAAAAGCCTTGCCACCCAGCGCCACGCGCGTGTCGAAAGATGTGGTGATCATTGACGACGAACGCGAAGAAACGGCCGTCGTCGGTATCCCGGTATTTATCAATCTCGACCTCGAAATTGGTAAAGATGTCCACTTCAACGGCTTCGGCCTGGATAGCAAGCTGGTTGGAAAAATCAATATCCTGCAATCGCCACCGCGCGCGCTGTTAACCACCGGCTACGTCAGCGTGGTGGATGGCATCTACGAGGCCTACGGGCAGGAGCTCAAGATTGAACGAGGGCGGTTGTTATTCCAGGGACCGTACGACAACCCCGGCCTGGATATTCGCGCCGTACGCGAAACACCAGAACACGAAGTTAGCCTGGAGATTGGTGGCACCCTGCAACAGCCCAGCAGTCAGATTCGCTCGGCGGACGGCTTATCCGAAAGCCAGGCCATGGCCATCCTGCTCACCGGCAAGCCGCTCTCGGAAGCTTCGGCGGCCGATGCTTATATGCTACTCAGCGCTGTCAGCGGACTGGGGATGAGCAGTGGTCCGGGTATTCAGGAAGAAATTGCGCGTACCCTGCACGTCGACGAACTCACTATCCGCTCTGACGATGGTCTGGAGCAAAGCTCGCTTTCGGTAGGCAAATACCTCAGCCCGCGCCTGTTTGTGCGCTACGTGGTGGGCCTGTTTGATCAGGCATTCAGCGTGGAGATGGAGTATCAGATGACCGATCGATTGCGCCTTGAGGCGACCTCGGGCGAAGCGCAAAGCATCGATATGGTCTATAAGATTGAACGTTGAGCTGCTTCATCAACAATGCAGCTGACCGCCCTGAAGTCCGTCCGAGATGAATAAAAAGCCCATGCAGATATCGCCGCCACTGGCATTCTAGTATATTTAAGGGTATGTTTGTCATCTAGACTATAAGGGGATTTAAGCCCTCGTCAATATCCCGGATGATGAATACTCCAGTAACACAATACATAAGAAAATTGATCTATGAATACCAACTCGCAAAGACTGTCCGTGACAGAAAAAATTGGTTATAGCCTGGGCGACCTGGCGGCGAACCTGATCTTCCAGACCCTGGTTACCTTTATTGCCTTCTTCTACACCGATGTGTACGGCATCCCGCCCGCGCAAGCGGCTGGTATTACCGCCATCGGCGGTATTGTCGGTGCCTTGTTTACCCCGGTGATGGGGATTATTGCTGACCGCACCTCGACCCGTTGGGGTAAGTTCCGCCCTTGGGTGCTGTGGACTGCTATCCCCTTTGGTGGTCTGGCCTTGCTGGCCTTCAGCACGCCCAACTTCAGTGAGGGCGGCAAGGTGGCGTATGCCTACGCGACTTACATCCTCTTGTTGCTGATCTATGCCGCGAACAATCTGCCGTACTCCGCCCTGAGCGGTGTGCTGACTGGCAGTATGGCGGATCGCAACAGCCTGTCGTCCTATCGCTTTGTGGCGGTGATGGTGGCGCAGTTCATTATCCAGGTGCTGTTGCTGCCTTTGGTGTTGATCCTCGGTGGCGGCGACAAGGCGTTGGGCTTTGAAAAGGCGATGCTGTTTTTCTCTATCACCGGTACTGTGTTTTTCCTCATCACGTTTCTCACTACCCGTGAACGAGTGCTGCCGGTGGTGGAATCGCGCAATACTGTGGGGCAGGACCTGTCCGACTTGTCAAAGAACCTGCCCTGGCTGGTCATGTTGATTGTGACAGTATTGGTGTTTGTCACCCTGCCGCTTAAAGGCGGCATGTACATCTATTATTTCCAGAATTATCTCAGTGAACCTCACCTTGCCAGCTTCCTGCAAAATGTCGGTTTTAACGGGTTTATTGCCGGGCTGAACAGCTTGCTCACCAGTCTTGGCTTGACCGAGTTTGCTTGGCCAGAGGATGCGCCCACCTCGGCATTCAGCCTGTTTAACGGTTGCGGCATCATCATGATGATTGTCGGGATCGGTTTCTCCAAGCGTCTGGCCGATAAATTCGGCAAGCGCAATGTGTTTGGCATAGCGCTATTTATTTCCACGATTTTTATCGCGATCTTTTATTTCTTTTCGCCCGAAAGCATCGGGATTATCTTCATTTCCCAGTTGTTGCACGGCTTCTTCTACGGCATCACCATTCCTCTGTTGTGGGCCATGATTGCTGACGTGGCGGACTTCTCCGAATGGAAGAACAACCGTCGCGCTACCGCGATTATCTTTTCTGCCATGATCCTCGGCCTGAAAGGCGGGCTGACGATCGGTAGTTCACTGGTATCGGGCATCCTGGCGATGTACGGCTACAACGCTGCGTTGGCAGAGCAAGCCCCGGAAACTATCGGCGGAATTCAGATGGCCGTTAGTATCTATGCCTCCTTGCCCTTCTTCCTGGCGGCGGGTTGCATGTTCTTCTATGCCATCAACAAACCCCTTGAACTCAAAATCGAAGCAGACCTGGCCGCGCGTCGTTTGGCCGGTGCAAAAACGTTATAACGGAGATTTACATCATGTCTGACGACAATCAGGATTATCAGGCCCTGGCCGCCAAGGCAATTTCCCAGCCCCTGGTTACCCATATCTATACCGCTGACCCATCGGCCCACGTGTTCGATGGCAAGCTCTATATTTACCCGTCCCACGATATCGATGCGGGAATCCCGTTCAACGACAACGGTGATCACTTCGGTATGGAGGATTATCACGTTCTGAGAATGGACAGCCCTGACAGCAAGGCAGAAGACTGCGGCGTAGCGTTGCATGTAAAAGATGTACCTTGGGCCGAGCGGCAAATGTGGGCACCGGATGCGGCGACCAAAGACGGCAAGTATTACCTTTATTTTCCTGCCAAGCGCGCTAATGGTTTGTTCCAGATTGGTGTCGCTATTGGCGATCACCCGGCAGGCCCCTTCAAGGCGGAACCGGAAGCTATTGAAGGCAGTTATTCCATCGATCCGGCGGTTTATCGCGACGATGACGGCGAGCACTACATCTACTTCGGTGGTATTTGGGGTGGGCAACTGCAGTGCTATCGCGACAACACCTACAGCCCGGACTACCAGGAACCGAGGGATAGCGAGCCTGCTTTGGGACCACGCGTTGCGCGTTTGTCTGCCGATATGAAACAGTTCGCCGAAACCCCGCGCGAGGTGGTGATTCTGGACGAGCAGGGTCAGCCATTGTTGGCAGGCGACCACGAGCGCCGCTACTTTGAAGGGCCCTGGATGCACAAGTACCAAGGCAAGTACTACTTGTCTTATTCCACGGGCGACACTCACTTCCTGTGTTACGCCACCAGCGATAATCCCTATGGGCCGTTCACCTATCAAGGCCAGATTCTGACGCCGGTGGTGGGCTGGACGACGCATCACTCGATCTGCGAATTTGAGGGCAAGTGGTATTTGTTCTACCACGACTCCATCCTGTCCGGTGGTGTAACGCACCTGCGGTCGGTGAAGATGACGGAGTTGCACTACGATGAGCAGGGTCGGATTGTGGCTATAAATCCTTATCCGGGCTAAAGGTTTTTGGGTAACCAAGCCAGATATGCTACATTTTGCGCTGCAATAATCGCAGTGGGTGTAATGAACAATTTATTGCGCATTGCGTGACGAATTGCCCCATGCCTCGCTGCATTCTGAATAGCCGCATTATGAATAAAAAGTTGCGTGCGTAACTTAAAGCATAAGTGATAATTATGAGCCCGAGGGATGATGAACTTGTCGCGTTAATTGCGCGTTGCGCCTTGCGGGATCAAGCTGCGTTAAAAAAATTATTTGACCGGTTGGCGCCCTACCTCAATGCAGTAGCTTTTCGAATCGTGCGATCAGAAGATATCGCCAACGATGTATTGCAAGAAGCCTTTCTCCAGGTTTGGCAAAATGCGGCGGCCTATCGGCCCGACCTGGCCAAACCATTAACCTGGATTACCAGCATTGTCCGCTATCGCGCGCTTGATCGACTTGAGCGTGAACAAAAACATCATAAAAACCGTGAGAATAATGGCGATCATCAATTATTTGATGAAATTGCCAGTGTGAATTCCCCGGAAAATGAAACCCTCACTCATCAGCTTCAGTCGCAAATACACAGCTGTCTACAGGTTCTGGATAAACAGGTAAGAAAAAGTATTGAGCTGGCTTACCTGGATGGTTATTCCCGTGAAGAAATTGCGCTTCGTTTGCAAACCAATGCCAATACGGTCAAATCCTGGCTGCGCAGGGGTGCAGAAAGGTTAAGGCTATGTCTGGAAGCCAAAAAATGAAAACCACACCGGAACAGAACTCGACAGCTTTCGAATACGTAGTGGGAACCTTGCGCGGTGACGCGCGTGTAGCGTTCGAGCAACAACTTGCACAGGACCCGGACCTGCAAGCAGAGGTGAATTACTGGAGCGAGCACTTAATGGCATTGCAAAACCCGACAGTGCAACGCTCTCCTCAGCCGCAGACGTGGAAAAATATTCAGCAGATGATCCAGCCGGGATCAACGCGATCTCAAGTAGCAGAAAGACCATCCCTGCGGATCGGGTTATGGCAATGGCTGCTTTCCAGTGCGATGGCTGTCATATTGGCCGCCGTGTTAATTGGTTATTATCCCGGAATACAGTCAACAACACCGAACACCGATTATGTTGCAGTGCTGGTTAATCCTGAAGGGAAAGCCGTACTGACGGCACTGACAACCAGCACCGGCAAAGAGATGTGGCTTAAGTGGGAAAATCTCGTCTTGGCTGAGGACACAAGCGTCCAGTTATGGGCAGTCTCCCGACGTGATGGTGAGACGCGTCCGATAGCTGTGTTTGATACGACAGATACCGCGCGCCTGGCCTTGACGGAAGCCAACCTGCGTTTGGTCAATGATGCAGAGTTTCTGTTGCTGACGGAAGAGGAATCAGGCGGTTCTGCCCTGGACGAGCCGAGCGATGAGTTAATTGCAAAAGGGGTGTGCGTAAGATTTTCTCCTCCCGTTAATAAAAGTTAAATACTCAACTGTCGTTGATAGCTCGGATGAAAGCCCAAACAAGTGCAGGACTTTTCCATGATTAACCGATATTTATTACGATTTTTTCTGGGATGGTGCCTGCTCTCAGTGACGTTTTCGGTGGCCGCAGATGAAAATTTTCAATCATGTGTCGCGGCATTGGCAAAAAAGCATGGTTGGTCGGCACCAGACGCGTTCGAGCACATCGTATGCCACGGAAAAGGTATTCAATCTATTGACGGTATCGAAAAATACGTGAATGTTAAGAAACTGTCATTCCATAAAAATAAGATTGAGAAAGTTAGTCTGTCCGGTTTTAAGCATCTGCAGCATATTAATTTTGCGCGCAACCGCATCGAGACTATCCATTTGGCGGAATTGCCCGAGGTCAAGGAAATCTTCCTGTTTGATAATAAGTTAACGCAGCTTGAACTCGCCGATATGCCGTCTTTGCAGATACTGAAAGCGAACACAAATGCGCTAACTGCCTTTTCGTATAAGAACCTGCCCAAACTAAAAAAAGTCTATCTGTTCAATAACAAGCTGGAAGCTATCGATATTTATCATCTTGATTCGATGATGTATATGGATGTCAGGCAAAATCCTATGCCGGACAAACTGTATGAAGAAATGGATGCGCTGGAAGGTGTCACTATATTTCATGATGGGAACGCGGAAGATTGGCGTTAACCCTTGTTGAATTCTTGTTTGTGTTGTCAGGCTTCTACTTATGATTAAAACCTCTACGCGCCTTCTGGTATTGCTACCCATTGCGTTAAGCGATCTGGCTGTTGCGCAATTGTGGGAGTCGGAAACTCACCGGGTGGAATTAGCTTCCCGTGCCCGGATGGCTCATCTTGAGGAGGATAATACCAAGGGTAAAGCAGGTTCCCTGTTGCTGCGCCTGAACCTGCATTCGCGCTGGACAGACAATATCGCGACGCTGCTTGAACTGGACCATGTAGAAACATTTCTGGAAGATGATCACAGTGATGCAGTAAGAATGAATGGTAAGCCGGTTATTCCTGATCCGCCTGGTACGGAAATTAATCAGCTCTTTGCAGATTATCAAGGCGACATTGTGCATCTGCGCACCGGACGCCAGCGAATTAATTTTGACAACCAGCGGTTTATTGGCAGCGGCAGCTTTTGGCAGAATGAACAAACGTTCGATGCTCTGCTAGCCCAGACAAATATTTTTAGTAGCTCCTCGATGACTTATGTTTATGTAGTCAATGTCAATCGCATTTTTGGTGATGGCGCTACAGCAAGGCTGTCAGACAATGACATCGTTTATGGCGCGTCGGCGGGTGAGCGTCCGGTGGGATTGCTGGGTGATCATAAACTCAATGCACATTTGGCCCGACTGGAAATAAATGAATGGGATTACACCCGGCTTACCGCATATACATATCTCATCGATAATCAGGATGCTCGAAACCTCTCCAATAATACGGCGGGTATTAAATATCACTTCAGTTATAAAGTGAGCGCCATCAAATATCGTGCAGACCTTGAAGCAGCTGTTCAGACATTGCAGGAATCCGATGATGATCTACAGATTCCTTACTACCTGGCCGACCTGGGTCTTGGCATAGGTTCATTTGAATTTGGTGGCCGGTACGAGATTCTCGGTTCAAAAAAAAATATGGGTTTTATAACGCCGCTCGGCTCTGTTCATGAATACCAGGGGTGGGCCGACAAATTTGTGACGACGCCGGATGCCGGTATTGTGGATGCGTCTATACGGGTCAACTGGCGGATTCATCCTTGGCGGATTGATGCGCGCTATCACTTCTTTGATGAAGACGCGGGCCAGCAGCGTTATGGAGAGGAATTTGATCTGGATATCGCTTTCAAACCATGGCGTAAACATGAACTATTATTACGTTACGCTGATTTTCGTTCCAGCACCGATTACCGCGCAAGCTTAAGCGATGAAAAAAAATTAATTCTCAGTTATTCCTACAATTTATGAATGTTAGCGGGATGTTATCCAGCTAACATTCGGATGCTGTTGATCAATAATAAAAGTGCAGTTGCACAAAGGCATCGGTGAAATCGCCACCCACGTCGATGGGAATATCATCGCCCACTCTTACTCCGCCGCGTACCTGCAGGTTTGCAAAAGGAGTATATTCCAGCAATAACGAATGCCGCTGCCGTTCGTTATCTTTAATGTCACCATCAGGATCGAGGTATTCAGTGGTCAGCTTCAGGTTGTAGCCAGTGGCCAGTTCCTTGTTAACTTCAAAAAAATTGATCCACTGTACCTGGTTCTCACCTATTACATTGCTGATCGATTGGTCTTCTATGCGCCCCACTTCGAACATAAAAATGAAGCCGCGCCAATGGAAACCGCCAAAGACATTAGCTAAGGCGCGTTCACCAGCGGTGGCATCATTGACAATATAACCTCCGCCCACGCGCCATTGATCGCCGTAATATTCAGCGCGGGTTGCGTAGGCCATGCGGTCATCGTCATTGGTTTGGCTGGCGGTGCCATTGGTGACAGCAAGGTTAACCAACAACTTGTTATATTCCATGGCCCATTCAACGCCGCTGTCATTGGAGTCAAAATTAATTTGCGAAGCCTGACGGCTGTAAGCGGAATCATCTTCAAGCCGCAAACCGTAGGGGAGGATAAAGGTTCCAGCTTTTAAGGAGTGATTAGCATTCAAACGCGTCACCACGAAAGCCTGGCGATTCAACGCTCCACTGGGCATCACTTGCTCATCAATATGCAGAAGAAACTTCCCACCTTTAGGTTGCACAGTGATGTAGAGCTGTCCAGATTGTGTGCCAAAACTCTGTTGTTGTTCGGTATTTTCCTGATCCAGCCAAGCGTAATTAAAACGGAAATCTCCACCTACACGAACGGTTTCGGTAATCTGACCGCCATCGAACGGATCAAGACTGCCGGGTTTTTGTGGCAAAACTTGCGAGCCATAATAGGCACCATAAGTATTTCTGGCACCACCGCCGTTAGGGTCAACATGGCAAGCGGAACATTTCTGATTATTTTTAATAGCGAGATACGGCTCCGCGCATAGTGTTGGAGTGAAACTCGTGCCTATGACGAGCAACCATAGACATAGCATTTTTTTAGCTGAAGACATCTTGCTTGTTCCCCGTGACAATCTTGAATGTCGCACTGCGACATTGATGATCAACGCAGCAATGCGGTTTGGTTGCTGAATAAAAACCACGTCCGTGTGGGCAATTCATCGATTCAGTTTTTACAGGGAAAACTCATAGCGGAAGATACCTCCGTCCAATTCGTCACCATCACCGTCTATCACCCGGCCTTGCTCATCCATAATGGCTGTGATGTTGGGATCATTAACCAATAATTCCAAAGCGTTGGCGGATTGGTCGACTCTCTCAAGTGCAACGCCGATATCTTGGGAGTTCAACAGAATGAGTTGGTAAGCATCGGATGGCGCTGGCCAACGATTGTTTGCATTGATGAAATACAGTTGGACGATATCTTCCAGGCGGGTTGCGGTGTCGATGGAACGACTGAATCTGACGATAAGATGGATAGTGCTGTCAGCTTTGCTGATTTCCGCCACACGTACCTTGGTGCTCATTGCACCGGTGCCATCGCGGGGGGCGCCATTGCTAATCCAGTCGCGAACCTGATTAATTAATTCGCTGCTAAGTGCGGCACCTCCAAGTGGCATACGGCCACCAGTGATGGTGGGAGCACCTTCGATTTTCATCACCAGATAACTGTTATCCGGATCGCCAGGTTCCACCCGCATCAGGCTGGGCATTTCACCGGAGGCCTGATTGACCAGAAAATCAAAGCTGTTTTGTTCAGTGTCCAGACGCAAACCCTGTGGAGCCCCGCTACCGGTATGGCAGCCGGAGCAACGGGGCGTGAAGATATCGGCCTGAAGTTGCTGCAAGGTGACACCGGTTGCCACAGAGCTTTGTGATGAGGAGCTGACCACGCTTGATGCCGAGGACGCGGGCTCGGAAGAGGATGCGCCATCGGAAGAAGAGGTTGAACTGCTTGCCATAGAGCTGCTTTGTGCCGCACTGCTGGACGAGATCGGTGTACCCGATGAAGACCCACCCCCGCCACACGCCACCAATGAAGCCAGTGCCAGCGTAGCGAAGCCGGTTTTTACCTGATTAATGAATAGAAACTGCATTATTGTCACTCCCCTTGTGTAAGTTGCAGGGAGATACGGAAGATAGGAAAAAAAGTTGCAGCTGAAACGCAATAACGCTTTTTTACATGGGGAAACAACAGGCTTGGCTTGATCAATAACAATGAGTTGTATATTGTAATACAATATTATTGATTAATAACCATAACAATTGGATCTTTACCCATGTCCGTGTTTTCTCTCGCTAGGCTGATTCGTTGCTTTTGGATGACATGTTTGGTGGGCTGCGCCTCGGTGCAGGCCGCTAATCCCGTGTTTAAGGATGTCTTAACGGCCGACCCGGCTGCCATGGTGCACGACGGTACCGTCTATTTATACACCGGTCACGATGAAGCTAAAGACAACACCAGATTTTACGAGATGCATAAGTGGTTGGTGTTTTCTTCCTCCGATATGGTGAATTGGAAGGAGCACGGGCCAAAGTTGTCGGTGAAGGATTTCAAATGGGCCAAGGGTGACGCCTGGGCGGCGCATGTAATTGAGAAGGATGGCAAGTTTTATTGGTATGTGACCGTGCGTCACGCGACCATCAATGGTTTTGCGATAGGGGTGGCGGTGGCTGACAGCCCGCTCGGTCCCTTTAAGGATGCGTTGGGTAAAGCCCTGGTCAGCAACGATATGACCACGGACACCGAGATTGATTGGGATGATCTCGATCCGGCGGCGTTTATAGATGATGACGGTCAGGCGTATTTATTCTGGGGTAATACCAAACCGCGTTACGCCAAGTTGAAAGACAACATGATTGAGCTGGATGGTCCGATCCACGCCATTGAAGGTTTGCCGAATTTTACCGAGGCGCTCTGGGCGCATAAGCATGGCGAATACTATTACCTGACCTACGCTATGGGGTTTCCCGAGAAGATCGGCTACGCCATGAGTAAGAGCATCACGGGGCCTTGGGAATACAAAGGTATCCTCAATGAGCTGGCGGGTAATTCCAATACGAATCACCAGTCCATCATCGAATTTAAAGATCGTTCGTTTTTCATTTACCACACCGGTGGCCACGTGCCTGATGGTGGCAGCTTCCGTCGCTCGGTAGCCATTGATGATCTGCATTACAATCCGGACGGTACGATCAAGCGCATCATCATGACCAGCGAAGGTAGTGCGCCGGTTAAATAATTTTTGCTCCGTTTTCCTTGATAGTTGGTGTTTTGCAGTTGACGTTTTGCCGCTGCATGTTCGCTTCACGGCCAGCCCCCTCACTGGCCGTTTTTTTATGCTAAAAACTAAGAAGTCTTTTTGACTATTTCTCGTGACAACCCCGTTAATCCCATTGACAAATGCCGCTTTTGTTGAATAATATTATCATACAATATTGATAAGTCGCTGAGGCCGTCGGTTCCCGGATTCAGCTTGTTCAACAATGGTGATTTATGACGTCTTATGCCCTGGGCCTGGATTATGGCTCGGACTCGGTTAGAGCCCTGTTAGTCGATACCCAAACCGGTGCTGAAGTGGCCACCAACGTGGTGTATTACCCGCGCTGGAAGAAAGGCTTGTATTGTGTGCCTGCCAAGGATCAATTCCGGCAGCACCCGCTGGATTACCTCGAAAGTCTGGAGTCGGTTGTCCGGGGGTTATGGGCCAAGGCACCCGCCGGTGCGGCAGGGCAGGTTGTAGGCATCAGCTTTGATACCACGGGTTCAACGCCGGTAGCGGTGGATGCGGAGGGTGTTGCGCTCGCATTGAAGCCCGAGTTCGCAGATAACCCCAACGCGATGTTCGTGTTATGGAAAGACCATACGGCGATCAAAGAAGCGCAGCAAATCACCGCAGCGGCCAATCAGGCGCCGGTGAATTATTTGAAATACGAAGGTGGAATTTATTCGTCCGAATGGTTTTGGGCGAAGGCCCTGCATGTGTTGCGCGAGGACGCCGCCGTGCGCGCCGCGACCTATTACTGGGTTGAGCATTGCGACTGGATGTCGGCGGTGCTGACCGATACAACTCACCCGACCCAGCTGCGCATGGGCCGTTGCGCGACCGGCCACAAAGTAATGTGGCACGAAAGCTGGGGCGGTTATCCACCCAATGAATTTTTTGTCGGCATCGATCCGTTATTGGATGGCCTGCGCGACCGTTTGCCGAAAGAGACTTTTGCTTCTGATCAGGCGGTTGGTCCGCTCACTGCCGCGTGGGCTGACAAGCTTGGTTTGCCAGTGGGTATTCCGGTGGGTTTCAGCGCGTTCGATTGTCACATGGGTGCGGTGGCGGCCAACGTAAAACCCGGTGTGCTGACCAAGATTATGGGCACGTCTACATGCGACATCACTGTCGCGAGTTACGCAGACATCGGTGAAAAATGTATTCGCGGTATTTGCGGACAAGTCGATGGTTCGGTGATGCCGGGCATGGTGGGATTGGAAGCCGGACAATCGGCTTTCGGCGATTTATATGCCTGGTTTCGTAATGTATTGATGTGGCCCGCGATTAATGTGTTGCAACAATCCACTGTTGTGGACGACACAACCAAAGCAACACTGATTCAGGATCTGGAAGACAACACGCTGCGTATGCTCGGTGATGCCGCCAGCAAAATCCCGGCGGGTGAAACCGGCATTACCGCATTGGATTGGGTTAATGGCCGCCGCACGCCGGACGCCGATCAGACCTTATCCATGGCCATTGCCGGGTTGAAGATGGGCAGCCAGGCGCCGCATATCTTTCGTGCATTGGTAGAGGCAACCGCTTTTGGTGCGCGTGCGATCATCGAGCGTTTTAAGTCAGAAGGTGTGGCAATTGACTCGGTGGTGGTGATCGGTGGCATCTCCAAAAAATCTGACTTTGTTATGCAAGTCTGCGCCGATGTGTGGAATTGCCCCATCGACGTTTTGGAAAGCGAACAAAGTTGTGCATTGGGTGCGGCGATTTTTGCGGCGACGGTAGGTGGTGCATACCCCGATGTGGCCAGCGCGCAAAAAGTCATGGCATCGCCCGTGTGTAAAACGTATCAGCCTGATGCGGCGACCGCAAAAGTCTACGAACGTCTGTATCAAAAATACCAACAGCTCGGTGCGTTTGTGAGCGGAAATGCGTTAGGAGGTTCGTTATGAGTTATCTTGAACTAAAACGTGCCGCCTACGAAGCCAATATGGAATTGCAGCGACGTAACCTGGTGGTTTATACCTGGGGCAATGTATCGCAGATTGATCGCGACAAAGGCGTGATTGCCATTAAACCCAGCGGTGTGGCTTACGAGAATTTAACCGCTGATGATATGGTGATTGTCGACCTGGACAACAATATTGTTGAAGGCAATTTGCGTCCGTCTTCCGATACCAAAACCCATACGCATTTGTATCGCCATTTTGAAACTATTGGGGGTGTCACGCATACCCATTCCACCTACGCCACCGCTTGGGCACAAACCCAGCAAGGCATTCCCTGTTACGGCACGACGCACGCGGATTATGCCTACGGAGAGATTCCGTGCACGGCTGTGATGACCGACGAACAGATCACGCGCGACTACGAAGAAGAAACCGGTGTGCAGATTACCGATTGCTTTAAAGAACGCAGTCCGGTGGAAGTGCCCATGGTGATCGTAGCGGGGCACGCGCCGTTTACCTGGGGCAAGAGTGCGGCGGAAGCGGTATACCACGCGGTGATTCTGGAAGAGATTGCGCGCATGGCTTATCTCACCAAAACCCTGGATCAACAAGTCGCGCCGTTAAAGCAAGGTATTGTCGACAAGCATTATCTGCGTAAGCACGGCAAGAATGCATACTACGGTCAATCGAAATAGACATTTACGCAACAGGTCTGCTCGTGTGCAGCCATCGTAACAACTGACAAAACACCCACGTTATTTTGAGGAATCAGTAATGAAGATTTACGGCGATAAAGAAGTGTGGTTGGTCACCGGTTCCCAACACCTGTACGGCCCTGGCGTTCTGAAGCAAGTGGCAGAAAACAGTCAAAAAATTGCTGAGTCACTGACTGCCTCGGACAAGATTTCAATCAAGATCGTAGCGCAGGACACGGTTAAGTCTCCCGGTGAAATCCTGTCAGTTTGCCAGCGTGCGAACAGCGATGAAAACTGTGTTGGTCTGATTCTATGGATGCACACATTCTCGCCGGCGAAGATGTGGATCTCCGGCCTGAAAGCGCTCAATAAGCCTTACATGCATTTGCACACGCAGTTTAATGCCGAGCTACCCTTTGCCGACATCAACATGCACTTTATGAACCTGAATCAGAGCGCCCACGGCGACCGCGAATTCGGTCACATCAGTACGCGTCTGCGCCAGGATCGCAAAGTCGTGGTGGGCCACTGGTCAACCGACTCTGTGCAAAAGCAAATCGACAGCTGGTGCCGCGTTGCCATGGGCTGGCATGAAAGTCACAACCTGAAAGTCGCGCGCTTCGGCGACAACATGCGGCAAGTCGCCGTGACCGACGGCGATAAAGTTTCCGCACAAATTCAATTTGGTTACGAAGTTCACGCGTATGGTCTGGGCGATTTGCAAAACGTTGTCGATGCCGTAACTGACGACGAAGTTGCCAAACAAATTGACGTATACCGCGCAGAATACGATGTATCTCCAGCCGTATTTGATGATGAGCATCAATTTCAAATGCTGAAAAACGAAGCACGCCTGGAATTGGGTATGCTGAAGTTCTTAACCGAAGGTGGCTTCGGTGCATTCACCAACTGCTTTGAAAATTTAACGGGCTTGACCAACCTGCCAGGTCTGGCGACCCAGCGCTTGATGGCCGCCGGCTTCGGTTACGGTGGTGAAGGCGACTGGAAGACTGCCGCCATGGTGCGGATCGCCAAAGTCATGTCCAAAGGTCGTGCCGGTGGTTCTTCCTTTATGGAAGATTACACCTATCATTTCGGCGCACCGGATCAGGTATTGGGTGCGCACATGTTGGAAGTGTGTCCGTCCATCGCCGCAGAAAAACCTAAGCTGGAAGTACACCTGCACACCATCGGCTGCCGCAACGACATCGCACGTTTGATCTTCACCGGCAAACCCGGCCCGGCATTGTGTATTTCTGTAATCGATCTGGGTACACGTTTCCGGATGATCATTAATGAAGTAGATACCGTGAACCCGCCGCAGGAATTACCCAAACTGCCCGTGGCAAAAGCCCTGTGGGAACCACGTCCGAATCTGGAAGTAGCCGCCGCCTCATGGATTCATGCCGGTGGTGCACATCACAGTGCTTACACGCAGGGGATTACTGCAGATGAGGCGGTTGATCTTGCCGAAATGGCTGGTATCGAAGCGATTGTGATTGGTGCGGATACCACCGTACGTAATTTGAAAACTGAATTGCGTCATAACGCCGCGTTTTACCATTTGAGTCAGGGTGTTTGATTGGAGTGATGGGCGAATGGGTGAAGGGGTGTGAGACACGCCGTAAACCCATCCGTGGGGGCTCAGCAGCGACGTCCTGTCGCTGATGGTCTCACACCCCTTCACCCAATCACCCGGCAAGATCTTCACAGCCCCATCAAAAAACGAAACCCATATAAACCCAGGTCGGATTAGCCGCACAGCGGCGTAATCCGACGCGATGCAAGAATATGACAAGCAAAATTGTTTGCATTCATGGCTCAGATTTTTAAATGAAATTTCTCTGAAGTACATGCATGAGATTCATAAGATCTGTTTTAAAAGAACCAGCTTCTTGCGAAAACCTTGCAGGCCGGCATCGGGTAGCTTTAGGAGAGACCATCAGTGGCATGGATGCCGCTGTTGAGCCTACAAGGAAGTATTCACGGCGTGTCTCACCTAAAGCTACCCGATGTCGGCCCCAGACGGGCTACCATAAAATTACCCAAAACCTCTTGGGCCAGCTCCACCCTTATGCTCTAATCGCTGCTTTTACCCAGCGAGAAATATTATGTACGACCACTTTGATGCATTGATTTTTGACATGGACGGCACCCTGGTAGATAGCGGGCAGTTACATGAAGTCGCCTGGACCGAAACCCTCACCCGTTTCGCCATCCCCATCGACCGCCCCTATATGCGCTCACTCGCCGGTGTTCCCACCAAAGGCACGCTGGAGTTGTTGATTGAAAAATTCAATTGCGACGTCAGCGCTACCACGTTCGAGATGAATGAATTTAAAGAAGCCTTTGTGCGCGAACATATGCACAACTATGTAAAACCCACCGCTCTGTTAGAGATCGTAAAAAAATACCACGGTAAAAAACCGATGGCAGTGGGAACCGGGGCTTACACGGCAGAAGCTGAAACGATTTTGCGCTTGTGTGGCCTTGATCAGTATATCGATGCCGTGGTCGGTGCTGACCAAGTCAGCAACCCAAAGCCTGCGCCGGATACGTTTTTGCGCTGTGCTGAGTTACTGAACACAAATCCCGCACGTTGCGTGGTGTTTGAAGATGCACAGATGGGTTTGCTGGCGGCGCGCAATGCCGGTATGGAAGCTATTGATGTATTAGCAGTTTTGCAAATAGAAAACGATTATTTCCTATAGCATTAAAAGCACTAAGGCTGGTTTTTATTGCCCGATAAACAACCTGGAATTTCTGCAAGCCAAGATTAGTATGAATGCAAGTTTCAGAAATGACCTGATAGCCATAATAAGGTAACAATAATAATGCAAACACAAAAATTATCGATCACCGAGAAAGTCGGTTTTGGTGCAGGTGACATGGCGGTTAACGTCATGATCGCAGCCATGTTTTATTTTATGCAGTATTTTTATACGGATATTTTTGGTTTAAAGCCGGCACACGTCGGCACGCTGTTTTTGGCTGCACGGTTAATTGATGCACTCAGCGATCCGCTCATGGGATTGATCACCGATAAATATAAATCGCGCCTCGGTCGCTTTCGCCCTTATTTTTTATACCTGTCGGTTCCTTACGGCTTCGCGGTGTTCTTACTGTTCACCACCCCGGACTTTTCCTATAACGCGAAATTAGTCTGGGCCTATGTAACCTATTTATTTGCTACCTTGATGTTTACCGGGGTCGCTATTCCGTATATCTCATACATTGGTGTACTCACTTCAGACCCACAGGAACGTTTGTCCGCCAACGGTTACCGGATGTTTTTTGCCAAGATCGCCAATGTTATTATTGTTGCATCAGTACCGCCGTTGGCGTTGATGTGGGGTGGTGATAACCCCGCAAAAGGTTATCAATTGGCGATGGGCTTTATGTCGTTTGTCGGTGTGTTTTTGCTGCTGTTCTGCTTCTTTACCACGCGCGAGCGCGTTGAACATGTCGTTGATAAAAAGCCGCTGGGTGAGCAATTCAAACTGCTTATGAAAAATGATCAGTGGTTGGTGCTCTGTGCATGTTGTGTATTGGGTACTTTGGGTTATGCATTGCGTGGCAGCGTCGCTTTTTACTATGCCATTTATTATCTTGGCGGCGATGAGTCTCTGGCGGCAAGTTTTACCAGCGCAGGTATCGCTGCGTCGATCGTGTCGATGGTGGCGTCGACCTGGATCACTAAACGTTATTGCAAAGTAAATTTATTTCGCTGGTCCCAGTTGGTCGTTGCGCTCCTGAGTGTGGTGATGTTCTTTGCCGTATCTCCTGGTGACGTCGTGCTGGCGTTTGTCTTGTATATCGTGTTGTCTTTTGTGGTAGATCTGCATGCGCCGATTTTCTGGTCCGCCATTGCAGAAGCGGTGGATTACGGCGAAGTGAAAAATGGCAAGCGGGTTTCCGGCCTGGCATTTGGCGGAATTTCGTTTTGTCAGAAAGCCGGTGCCGGCCTGGCGGGTTTTTTAACGGGTTTATTGCTGACCTATTTCGGTTACCAGGCAGGTGAGACCCAAACAGAATTTGCTATGACCGGCATCGCATTAATGTTGACGGTGATTGCCGGTGGTTTTCACGCGTTGATGGGCCTGGTGATGTTCAAGTATCGCATTACCGACAATTACTATCATCAGATGCTCGCGCAAAAACCACCGCTTGAAAAATCCGCTGACGATGCCAGCGCCGCAGTAGCGCGCGGCGAATCGGCACCCATTTAAAACCCTATGCAAATCAACAGTGCGGCATAACACCGCGTTGTTGTACCAATTTCTTAAACCTATCGCAAATGTTCGATAGGCATTGGTCAACCATTGGAGAATTAACGTGAGTCAAGTATTAACACCACTGATCGAACAGCGCGCCGATCCTTTTATCTACAAACACACCGACGGTTTTTATTATTTCACGGCATCAGTTCCCGCCTACGACCGGATTGAATTACGGCGAGCGAAGACGATTGCCGGGCTTGCCACCGCGCCGACGGTAGACGCCTGGCATAAACCGGACACTGGACCCTACAGCGAGCTCATCTGGGCACCGGAGATTCACTTCAATAAAGATCCGCAATCTGGCGAGTCTGCCTGGTATGTTTATTTTGCGGCGGCGCCGAGCCGGGAAATCAAACACAAACTGTTCCAGCATCGCATGTACGCCATCCGCAATACCTCTGCGAATCCGTTGGACGGCGAATGGGAATTTATGGGTCAAGTGGACAGTGGCATCGACACCTTTTGCCTGGATGCCACCACCTTCACCCACAACGGTGTGCTCTATTATTTATGGGCGCAAAAAGATAACGCCATTGAAGGTAACTCCAACCTGTATATCGCGCCGATGAAGACGCCCTGGCAGTTAGCGGCGGAACCGGTGATGCTGAGCAAGCCGGAATTCGAATGGGAGATTCGCGGTTTCTGGGTGAACGAGGGGCCATCAGTCGTCAAACATGGCGGACGTATCTTTATCAGTTATTCCGCCAGCGCGACCGATGAAAACTATGCGATGGGCTTGTTATGGGCTGATGAAGACGCGGACTTGCTCAATCCAGCTGCTTGGCACAAGTCACCGGAGCCTGTGTTGAATACCTGTTATGAGCACGGCATTTATGGCCCTGGCCACAACAGCTTTACCCTGGGTGAAGACGACGAGACGGTCATGCTGGTCTACCATGCACGCACATATACCGAAATCGTAGGCGATCCCTTATGGAATCCGGATCGTCATACCTTTGTAAAACCGCTACGCTGGGATGCTGAGGGTATGCCGGTGTTCGGTCGCCCCTCAGTCATCGAAGACTGAAAAGCGGCAAGCCTTGCCGCTTTTTCACCCGCCGTTATTCCTTAAAAATCAAGCGCTTCGCCCAAAGCGGGTGAGGCGTTATATCAACCTTTCTTAACGCATTTTTGAAGAAAAATACGCCAATAAATGCGTGCAATTTCACACTCCTCTGCTAACCTAATCAAACCTATGAGGTATTTGTGGGGGCTTATGTGTCCCCCTGCGAGATATAAATGAGGCATGTGTGAATAACTTATCGCTCAAGTGGAAGATTTTATTAAGCGTGACGCTCACCTGTGTGGCAGCAGTGATCGTGACCACTGTGGTGACCGTGCGCTCCGGCCTGGAGACCACCGAAGCAACCATTGTCAACGATACCCGTACGCTGGCCCAGGTGATCGGTGAATCCAGCATCGGAGCTATGACCTTTGATGACAGCATGACCGTAACTGCATCGCTGGGTGCTCTGCGCGTCAGTCCGCGCGTCCTCAGTGCGGTAATCTACAACGGAAACAAGCCCTTTGCCTGGTACGCCAAAGGCTCGAATGCAAAAGAATTGCCTGCTGGTATGCCATCAACGCCCGGTGCTGTTGAAGTGATTTATCAGGACAATGTGGTGGTAATTACCGAAGCGATAGAATCAGAAGGTTCACGTATTGGCACGATTACCCTGCGCGTGGATATGTCGGAAGTTGATCAAATCGTTACCGAAGCACTGAGCTATGCGCTGCTGGTGATTGTAATCATCAGTGTCATCGCGGCATCGCTCGCCTACGCGGTGCAACTGAGTATTGTTAAACCGGTTAATAATGTTGTACGCGCGTTGCGCGATATTTCGGAAGGCGAAGGTGACCTTACCCGTCGTTTGCCGGTGACCGGTACCGACGAAATTTCTGAACTGGCGCAGTGTTTTAATACCTTCGTTGAACGCCTGCACACCATCATCGCCAGTGTGGCGGAAACCGCACAGGAAGTGAGTGGTAATGCGGCGGTCCTCTCCAGTCTTTCCCGCGAAAACGAACGCGAAATCAAAACCCAGCAATCAGAAATCCAACAGATTGTTGTGGCCGTAAAAGAAATGGCCAGCGTGGTGCAAAACGTAACGATCAGCGTAACCGAAACGGCTGACAAATCCATGCAAGCAGACGGTGCGGCGTCATCCGGTAAAACCATTGTGGCGAATACCATGGGGCAGATCAAAAACCTGTCGGAAGAAATTAAAACGGCTGCCGAAGTGATTGACCGTTTGCGCAAGGAAACCGTCAGTATCGGCTCCGTGCTGGACGTAATTCGCGGCGTAGCGGAACAAACCAATTTACTCGCCCTGAACGCGGCCATCGAAGCGGCGCGTGCCGGTGAACAGGGTCGCGGTTTTGCGGTAGTGGCAGACGAAGTGCGTACCCTTGCATCGCGTACACAGAGTTCTACCACTGAGATTCGCGAGATGATCGAGCGTTTGCAGTCCGGTTCCCACGAAGCCGTAGAGATGATGTCCGCCGGTACGGCACAAGCAAACTCCTCGGTACAACAGGCCAGTGAAGCCAGCAGCTCGTTGGAAAATATTACCGAGATTGTCAGTGTCATCCGTGACCGTACCAACCAGATTGCCGCTGCGTCTGAGCAGCAAAGTGCTGCCACGCGGCAAATAGAACACAATATAGATCGGATCTCTTCCGTCGCAACCAATACTGCCGAGAGTTCAGTGAGGATTACCTCCAACACTGAACATTTGGCGGATATGGCAGCGCGGATGGCCGAGCTTGTGGGTCGTTTCAAAATTTAGGTCATTGTTGAAATCTACCGGAGATATTTTTCAACGATAACCTGATCCACGGTTGAAAATTTGCGTGAGCAGGTTCTCAGCCGTGTGTCGTTTGAAACGATTTTTTAAGTGAATCGAATGGGAAAAAAACCGCGAATTTAAAGAACGGGATGAAACCAAAAAGGACCGAACCAGCAGGGAGTGATATGAAACCGCGATTCAGTGTCCAACCCTTGTCATAACGCAGTCAATTGACCATTGTGAGATTAACCATCATGAAGAAAACACTACTTCTTATTTCAGTCTGCTATGCATCTTTATTCGCACTTCCTGCACTGGCATGTGATAAACCTGCTGCCAAGCCGGAAATCCCCGACGCGGAGACAGTAGTTACCGCGCAAATGGTAAAAGCCAACAACGAAGTGAAAGCCTACGTCAAAGCCTATGAGGATTACCTGTCCTGCGCCAAGCTCTCCCGTGGAGAAGAAAAGCAGGAACTGGATGGTCTGAAACAATTTGCGGAAGATTTCAACGTTGTTGTTCGTGCTTTTAAAGCCAGAAGTAACGGCTAAAACTTGCTGACAGAGCGCGGCTGCGATTACGCCAGCCAGACGCCATAAAATAACACTGCATTTTCATATCCCCCGAAGCACTACCGGCCCCGGTGGTGCTTTGTTCTTTCTCGCCCATAGAAATTGCTGGTAATACTTGTTAATTGCTATATAATAATACAAATGAACGATGCCGTTCATGAGCCTCCGTTTTATCGTCGGTATAC
>CAMPIG010000011.1 GCA_946886255.1 uncultured Cellvibrio sp.
CAAGTTGAAAATCTGTGATGACGATTATCATCTCACTCGAATGGAGATTTTTTTATGAATGCTGCACTTAAAAACAAACCTGATAGTGGTGGTTATGCTTTTTTCGATGTTGACGATACATTGATTTCGGTCAAAAGCATGTTGAGTTTCCAGGACTTCTGGTACGAGCGGTTTAGTGAGCACCAAGCCAAGGAGCGTTACTACATGGACCTGCATCAACATATGCATGAGAATGCATCCTGGGAGGTACTGAATCGGTTGTACTATCAACACTTTGCTGGCCGCCGTGTAGTGGATGTTGAGCAATGCGGAGAAGCCTGGTTCACTCACATGGAAGAAAATCATCCCGATTTGTTTCACGCTGTGCCTTTAGCGGAGTTGAAGCGTCATCAGGATGAGGGAAGGGAGGTAATATTTGTTTCCGGTTCCTTCCCGGCGATTTTGAAACCGGTTGCCCGGGTAACGAGCGTTAAACACATCCTTTCTACGTCAATGGAAGTGGAGAATGAATGCTACACGGGGCGTATTCTCACTCCCCAAACAATTGGTGCTGGCAAAGCGGAAGCAATAAGAATATTTTTGGCGTCGGTAAATGGTGTGGCAGAACATTGTTACGCATATGGTGATGATATTTCAGATTTACCTATGTTACAAAGTGTCGGGAAACCGACCGTCGTGAGAGGCGGAAGAGGTTTGGAACAGCGAGCGCAAGAGCTAGGCTGGCGAATTATATCGCCAGTATGACGATCAACTGAATTCTATAAATCATCTAATGGGCTGCATCTCCATTGCTAAAACTCCTGCTCCGGCAGGAGTTTTTTAATGCAAGGGCTTTTCGCTTGGCGCTTCCCAAGGAATGTTAATTTTTTCGCGCAGTTCTTTCAGTGGGCCAGGGTAACTGAAGAAATAACCCTGCGCGTGATCACAGCCTTGCTTTTGCAGCAATTGCCGTTGCTGATCGTTTTCTATTCCTTCCGCGACAATCTCCATATCCAAACCATGAGCCATCGTAATAATGGTATCCACCAAGCGATGAGTATTAGGATCCTCACAAATCTGGCTGACAAAACCACGATCAATTTTCAGCGTTTTAAAGGGGAATTTTTGCAGATACGCTAGCGAGGAATAGCCCGTCCCAAAATCGTCAATTGAGAGGCGCACACCCAAATCACACAAGGCAGTGATATTAATCTGAGTCTGCGGGTCGTTTTGCATGATGACCCTTTCGGTTACTTCCAGCTCCAACTGCGTAGGCGATAAATTATTGATAAACAATTGGTGTGCAACAAAATTGGCGTAGTCCGGAATCTGCAATTGTTTGGGGGAGACATTCAATGACAGGCGCAACGTACGTTTCGACTCGTGAACCAGCTTGGCTGCATCAGCACAAGCGGTTGCCATAACCCATTTATCGATTTCCTGGATAATGCCTATGTCTTCCGCCATAGGAATGAAGTTCACCGGCATCAACAAGCTGCCATCAGGTTGGCGCCAGCGTACTAATGCCTCAAAACCAATCATCATATTGGTATTGATGTCATAGATAGGTTGGTAATGCAGTTCGAGTTCTTCCAGTGCGATGGCTTGGCGTAAACGCACTTCAAGCTCAAGGCGCTGCATTAACTGGGTGTTGATGTCCTCGGTAAAAAAATGGTACCGGTTGCGCCCCAGTTCTTTCGCTTTGTACATGGCCAGGTCGGCATTGCGCTGGATCAAATTCGCGCTGCGCCCATCTTTGGGTGACAGTGCGATACCGATACTGGCGGTGACAAAATATTCCTTTCCACCAATGAAAAATGGTTGAGCAAACGCGGCGATAATTTTTTCCGCGACTTTTTCGGCTTCCTTCGGTGTGCTGATATCGGGCAGGATGATAATAAATTCGTCACCGCCCATTCGCGCGAGAATGTCGCCATTGCGAATACAACCACTGAGACGGCCAGCTGACTCTCTCAGCACATCATCCCCGCAGCTATGACCGAGGCTGTCATTAACATTCTTAAATCGATCCAGATCAATACACATCATTGCCGTCTGGCGGTGATTACGGGCTGAGCTTTCCAATGCGACGTTCAAATGTTCCAGCATCAACACGCGATTGGCAAGGCCGGTCAAATCATCGTAGTGAGCCTGACGTAACAGCCGCTCTTCGTAGCTGCGGCGCACCGTAATATCTTCTTTGATAATGACAAAGTGGGTCAGATCACCGGTTTCATTGCGCAGTGGTGACAGGCTGACAAATTCCCAAAATACCTGCCCGTCGCGACGGATGCTGCAAAATTCACCGCGCCATTCCTGCGCGTGGCTGATGCTGTGGCGCATGGCGGCCATAGCGTCCGCGCTGGTTTGATTTAATAATGTAAAACCGAGGTCACGTCCAATCGCTTCATTGGAGGCGTAGCCGGTGATCTGTTCATATTTGGGATTTACGTATTCAATCCTGCCATCGGGATTGGTAATTAGCACGGAGACGGGGCTTTGTTGAACGGCGCTGGATAATATGCGTACTCGTTCTTCAGCAAGCCGTCGCTGCCGGCGCACCTCAGCCTCTCGAATCTCTCGCTCGATGGCCGGGACCAGACGGGCGAGGGCTTCTTTATTCATGAAATCATGGGCGCCCTGTTTGAGTAGACTGACGGTATCTTCTGCGTCTACGGCACCGGAGGTAATAATGAATGGAATATCCTGACCGCTTTCCTTAAGTGTCTGCAAAGCAGCTTCGGCACTGAAGCGAGGCATGCTGTAATCACACAGTATGACGTCCCACTCTGCCTTGGTAAGGGCGTCGAGCATGGAATGGCGTGTTTCAACGCGCTCCGTATGAGGGATAAAACCGCCACGAGCGAGTTCGGCGGTGGTTAACTCCGCATCCGCTTCGGAGTCTTCGATAAATAATACATTCAGCGACTTGCCCATTAATCCTATCCACTTGTTCTGCAAACTTGCTCTTCAATTCTTATTTGCTAACTGAGTCCCGGTATCTCTGGGTACAACCGTGCGACCTCTGCCTCACCGCACAGGCGGCACATTAAGCAACTAATCACTGTGAACGGAGATGAATGTGTCCTTATAAAGCTGCTTCACTTTACGGGGACAACATTTAAAAATCCAGCACTTCACTGAAAAACTCGTGAAAAATGATGGACTTATTTGCACCCTTCAACTGGGAAGCAGGTTTTATTCACACCAGTTGACAAGGATGGACCCGGCGCATGTTTCTATTGTTATTTCCGAGCATACGACGTCTTTTCTATGGAGCATAGCAGTAGATCATTTCTTATGCCGCTTTTTGCGACGCGGCATCGAAATTTGGCGCAAAAATCAACTTGTGCGTGATTACTGTGGATGCTTTGCCTATATAGTTGCCGGGCAAATTACGCGTAATTTTGGTAATTGCATTTCATTGTAGGTTTTTGGCCATTGAAAAAAGAATCAACGATGTGTAAAAAGGCGGTGGCATTTTGCATGTCATTATTTCGCAATAAATTTTAAATGCGATAGTAACCGTTTGGTAACGTAGAAACTGAGTTTTTATTAAAGCTCATGGTGCAATTGGCCTTGCTCGTTAACGCGCTGCAAACAGATTGCGCTTCTCGGTCCAATTCCAAGGATCAGAATATTCCAAAAATAATGTCAGGGGACATTCCATGAAAAAAGCATTATTACCTGCTGCTATTGCAGTGTTTCTTCCGTTGAGTGCTATGGCTGATGTAACCGTCTATGGTAAAGCGAATGTTTCGCTGCAGAACGCCGACGAGGGTGGTGACTCAAAAATTGAACTGGTTAGCAATGCATCGCGCATTGGTATTAAAGGCGATGAAGCGATTTCTGATGGTCTTAAAGTGATCTATCAGTTTGAATACCAGACTGAAATGGATGATGGTGTGGGCGGCAATGGCCAAACCTTTGGCCAGCGCAATATTTTTGTGGGTTTGCAAGGTAAAGCCGGTACTATCATGGGCGGGCATTTCGATACGCCACTGAAAGCAGCGCAAGAAAAGGTAGATCTGTTTAATGATCTTGAAGGCGACCTTGTGCATATTTTCAATGGTGAAACGCGAGCCAGCAACATTGTTCAATACGTTACTCCTGGTTCGTTTGGCCCGTTCACTGCGACAGTGGCTTATGTCACGAAAGAGAGTGATGATGTTGACGATGGTATCTCGGCATCTTTAGGTTATAGCGCATCTAATTTGTATCTCGGTGTTGCTATGGATCAGGATGTGCAGGCAGAAGGCATTGATATTGTTCGTGCAATTGGCCGGGTTAATCTTGGTCCGGTGCAACTTGGTGCGATGTTTGAAAGCACAGATGTTGACGGAGTAGATGACAGTGATGGCTTCCTGGTTTCAGCGTTGTGGAATTTGAATGATGCTTGGGGATTAAAAGCCCAGTATGGCGAGTCAGACCTTAAATTGGCTCCTGCTGCGTTAAACGGCGAGAGTGCCAGCGTGGGTGTTGATTACAAGCTATCTAAAAGTGCAACTCTATATGGGTACTACACCGCGATCGAAAATCAGGATGTGCTGGAAGTTACTCAGCGCGATGATGACTACCTCGGCATCGGATTGGATTTAAAGTTCTGATGCTGATGTTGCATTAATCGTATCAATCTAAAAAGGGTGCATATGCACCCTTTTTATTGGGTAAAAATTACGTGGAAATCCAGATGAAAAAGTTATTGGTTGTATTACTTTGTATAGGCGCTGCGCACCTGGCTAACGCCAAGGAGTGCGAGCCAGCAGTGGATGTGGCGGAGTCATTAAATGTCAATGCACCCGATGACTGTGATTATAAGGATACTGGTTTGAATGGAGCTGTGCATCGGTTGTTTACGCGGGAGCAGGTATCATCATCTGCGTCTAGTTCGCGCTCTATAGAAGGCAATGCCCACGCCTTAATAAAAATGTCTCCACCAGTGAAAGATGCTGAGTCTTTGGCGAAGGTGCGCTACAAAATGTTGTCAGCAATCAGTCAGGAGTGTATGCAAGGGTTCCGGATTGCTGATGAACTATTTCTACCCGTTGAGGATAAGTTGACTATCAGATTACTATATGAGTGCCTCTAATCGACCTTCCTTTAATATCCTTTTAAATATCGTTTGTTAAGTTGCTTGTGGTGCATGACGCTGTTGTCGTCATCAAGGCCTTTCGGTAAAGTGATACCCTTATCTCAGAGTGCGCCTTCACGGTCTTGATGGCACGATGGTTCGACGGAATTGGAACCATCGATTAGCCTCACACTCTGTTTGTTGTCCCCGATGTTGATTTTCCAGCCCTAGTGCTCAACTTCAAATGAGACCCAATTGTGAGACAAGTTAATTACTTCACCCGCAAATTCATAGCGTTCACCGGTTTGCTGACATTGGCGACTTTAAGCTTGTCCAGTTTCGCCCAGGAAGAAGCGGATCCCTGGCAAGGGTTTAATCGCGCGATGTTTGCTTTTAATGATGTCACGGATCGATTCCTTTTTCGGCCGCTGGCGAAAGGATATGTTTTTGTGACACCCGGATTCGTTAGAAAGGGTGTGGACAATGTCATCGATAACGTTATGGAAGTCCCTAATGTGTTGAATGATGTGCTGCAAGGGAAAGGTACACAGGCGGCTAATGATACCGGTCGTTTTTTGGTCAACAGTACTGTGGGCTTGGCCGGGCTATTTGATGTGGCTCAGCACATGGGCATGAAAGCCAGTGATGGCGAAGATTTTGGACAAACCCTGGCTGTTTGGGGAGTGAACCAAGGGCCTTACATCGTGCTGCCATTTCTGGGGCCGAGCACACTGCGTGATGGTCTTGCCACACCGGTCAATGTTTATTCTGATCCCCGCACCTATATTGATCATGTGCCGACGCGGAATACGGTAACCGGTGTATCTCTGCTTAACACGCGCGCAAATTTACTGGATCTGGAGCGGCATATCACCGGTGATCGTTACACGTTTATCCGGGATGCATACTTGCAAAGGCGTCAGTTTCTGATTAACGACGGCGAAGTAGAGGATGATTTCGGTCTGGATGATGAGTTTGGTGATGCTGAAGATTTCGGTTACTGATTTATTCGGAGGCGGAGGCCTCATAGGATGTAGAAGCCTCATTTGAGGACTTCTACAATCTCCAAACCCAGCTCATAGGTTCCTTTATCGTTTGATATTGAACGTACAACCCGGGTTTTGGCTTTGAGTGTCGGGTTGTGGCCGTGATCGGACGATACCTCGACATCCAACTCGGTCCCGGGAGCGATATTTTCATTTGTCTCGACTCGCATCCCCCCGCCGCTAAGATCCAGGCAATTCCCCTCAAACACTCGTTGGTCTGCCGAAAGCGTGGCCGTCAGCGGAGCGCTGATTTTCATCCGAATGAAATCTCTTTTCTCGCTATAGGCTTTATCCGACAAACTCATGGCTCACTCCTCGTTATCTTCATTATGCTCGTTATCTTCATTATGAAAGTCATCAGGTAGATAGACAACTTGATAGACAGCAGGAACAGACGTAAAAATATCAGCAGGTGGTAAGAGTCTAGCACAGAGGCTCGGTGGCAAAGTTGAGTTTAAGGTACGTCAAAAACGCTGTTTTGAACAGCTTGCTTAAGGCCAGATAAGAGAGTAGTGTTATGCGCCTTGCAGCGTTTATAACATGATTCCACAGGTGTCTGACAGGGCTAGGGATGACAGACAGAAGTAGAAAACTGCTCATCATCGACGACGATACCCTTGTTCGTCAGAGTGTCGCAACGTATCTTGAAGATAGCGGCTTTGAGGTTATCCAGGTCGCCGATGGCAACTCGGGTATTCGCGCTATCGCCGAAAATTTTCCTGATCTGGTCGTTACTGACCTGCGTATGCCCGACCTTGACGGTCTACAAGTCTTGCAGCAACTCCATGAACAACTCCCCAATCTTCCCGTTATTGTTATCTCTGGAGCTGGGGTTATGAGCGATGTAGTGACTGCATTGCGTTTGGGCGCGCGCGATTACCTCATCAAACCAATTATGGACATGGAAATGCTGGTGCACTCCGTGCGTAAGGCGTTGGATCATAGCGACCTGATACTGCAAAATCAACGCTATCGGGACAAGCTTGAACAGGCTAATCGCGGATTACGGGAGCATCTGCGGATTCTGGAGCGTGATCAGCTGGCGGGACGCCAGGTCCAGCGTCGACTAATGCCCACTCGCTTGCATACTCATGATGGTTATGATGTCGGGCACTACATAGCCCCCTCTTTATACTTGAGTGGTGACTTTGTTGATTACGCTCATATCAAAAAACGCTACCTGGCGTTTTACCTTGCTGATGTATCGGGTCATGGCGCTTCATCCGCATTCGTCACTATTTGGCTTAAGCACATTGTCAGCCGCATGGTTCGTGAAGAGGGGCTTTTCGGTGATGAGAGTTCTTTTGAGCGCGGCACTGATGCCATGCTGCAAATCATTAACCGCGAATTGAATGAAACGCGATTGAATCATCACCTCACTTTCTTTGTCGGAGTAATAGACACGCTAACAAGGGAAATGCGTTATGTAGTGGCAGGGCATCTACCCATGCCTATTCTGGTTACTGCGGAAGGTGCGAAGTTCCTTGAGGGTTTTGGTAAACCGGTGGGGATCTTTAAAAACGTGACATGGCAAATTTATACGCTACAGTTACCAGAGGAGTTCTCATTAATTTGTTTCTCCGATGGGGTGTTGGAAATATTGCCGCAAAAAGAATTGCTGGATAAAGAGGCCCATCTACTGAATTTAATCGCAGAGCAGGGGCAGAGCCTTGAAACTGTATGCGATGCGTTAGCGATCAAAGAGATTGGGGAAACTCCCGATGATATCGCGATACTGACGATTACCAGAGGTAAATAAACATGCGACCCGGGCAGATTCTGGTTGCCGATCATGAAGGCGTTTACGTGATCAAAATGGTAGGCGATGTCCGTTTAACCTTATGTATTTCGTTTGATCAGTTCATTGACTCTATGTTTGGTGCCGAGGACTTTTCTGCGGTCCTGTTTGATTTGTCGGAAGCAGAAGCTATTGACAGTACCACGCTTGGCTTGATGGCAAAAATTTCACTGCAAGGGCAGGATAGGCATAATATTATCCCTGTCATACTCTCTACTAATTCCAGTATCAATCGCATTTTGCAGACAATGGGATTTCAGGATATTTTTACGATAGTTAATGAGCTGCAAACCCCTGTCAGCCCCTCGCGAGAATTGTCAGCTGATGTGAATGATGAACACCAGGTCAAGGAAAAAGTGCTGGAGGCTCACAAAATTTTGATGGGACTAAACCAGGAAAACAGCGCAACTTTTCGTAACTTGGTGAAGATGTTGGAATGCAATTGAGCGTGAACGCTTGAATCAAATTATCTCTGCTCTGACGATGCTTTTCGCTCGAATAAAGTCCGAATGGCTAACATGAATTAAATCCGCCACTTTACGAATCACATACTCTTCATATTTATCGAGTTGATTATCCGCATAGGCGATTTCCCACATACCCTTGATTAATTCAAACTTTTCGGCGGAAGTGCATTCGTTATTAATTAGCTGGGTAAATTGATAAAGCGATGTTGCCTCAGCAGCTTCAGTTTTGGCGAGGTCGGCTAATTCCAGTAACTGTTCGTGAGGTAAAGAGAACTTCCGCTCCAATAAATAAATCAGTGCGTTAAGCTCCGTGCTGTCCATTACCTGATCAGCTGTGGCGACTTCAATTAACAGTGCTGCCACCGCCAATTGCTTTTGGGCAAAGGACATGGTGGGCGAAGCGCCACCTGCTGGTTGCAGATGGCGTTCGAAAAAGCTTGATAGTTTACTGAGCACGAGATTTCAGCAAATTTTCCAGGTTAATCTGGTCTTTCACGAAATTACGAATACCGTCAGCCAACTTATCGGTGGCCATCGGGTCGTCGTTCATGCCGAAACGGAAGCTCGCTTCTGTGTCATGCACCTTGGTAATGGCTTCCCCGACATTATCCGGTGACAGTACGCGCTTGAGATCACCTGTGTCTTTGTCGAGTTCTTGCAGAAGTTGCGGGCTGATGGTCAGTCGATCGCAGCCCGCCAAGGCTTCGATTTCACCGGTATTGCGGAAGCTTGCACCCATTACCACCGTTTTATAACCATGTTGTTTGTAGTAGTTATAAATGCGACGAACTGAAACTACGCCAGGATCTTCTTCCGGCGTGTAGTCTTTTTTATCGGTATTGGTTTTGTACCAATCGAGAATTCGTCCGACAAATGGTGATATCAGAAATACACCAGCATCGGCACAGGCAGAAGCCTGATTGAAGCCGAAGAGCAGGGTGAGGTTGCAGTTAATTCCTTCTTTTTCCAGGATTTCGGCAGCGCGAATACCTTCCCAGGTCGATGCCAATTTGATCAGTACGCGCGATTTGTCGATACCACCTTCCTGATATAAATCAATCAGATGACGCGCTTTATCGATGCTAGCTTTGGTATCAAAGGACAAGCGTGCATCTACTTCGGTAGAGATACGGCCGGGAACCAGCTTAAGAATTTCGCTACCGATGGCTACCGCCAAATGATCACAAGCAGCACTGATTTGTTCGGCGCTGCCCTTGGCACCTTTCGCCGCTGTCAGGGAATTGTGTAGCAAATCCTGATACTGGGGCATTTGCGCGGCCTTGTAGAGCAGCGAAGGGTTGGTCGTCGCGTCCACAGGTTTGTATAAACGAATGGCCTCAATATCGCCGGTATCGGCAACTACATCGGTCATCTTTTTCAGTTGTTCAAGTTTGGTAGTCACTGTTGTTGTCCTGTCAGGGTCGAAGCTGCTGGTATGTTTTAATATAAGCCGATATTGTAATACTTTATGGGGCGCGGCTGAAAGTTGTCAGCCGGGATATTCTGGTATCACTCCTCATGATTGGGACGCTCGGGCTTTAAATCAACTCCACTCATCGCTGCCATTGCTTGATAGATAACCTTGATATCAGCGTTTGGTTTATGCGCCTGTTCACTGATTGTTCGGCGGAAACGGCGAGCGCCCGGCATACCTTGATACAGCCCCAGGATGTGTCTGGTCATGTAATTGAGACGAATGCCCTTGGTCATTTGTTCCTCGCAGTAAGCAACAAAGCCCTCCATAACGGCTTCGCGCGAAGGCGAGGCGGCGGAGCTACCGTAGATGCGCTGATCCACCTCGGCTAAAAGATAAGGGTTGCTGTAGATTTCTCGACCGAGCATTACCCCGTCAACATCAGCTAACAAGGTTTCACACTGTTCCATGGCAGTAATACCACCATTGATGATGATTTCCAGATTGGGAAATTCGCGCTTCAGCCGAATAACCTTGTCGTATTGCAGGGGAGGAATTTCCCGGTTTTCCTTGGGGCTGAGGCCTTTCAGCCAGGCTTTGCGAGCATGTACGATAAATGTTTTGCAACCAGCATCAGCTAGGCTACTAACGAATCGGTGTAAGCCCCCATAGTCATCCATCTCGTCGATGCCGATGCGATGTTTCACCGTCACCGGAATCTTTACCGCATTTTGCATGTCTGCAATGCAATTGGCGACCAGCTCCGGCTCCGCCATCAGACAGGCACCGATCATATTGTTTTGCACCCGGTCGCTGGGACAGCCACAATTCAGGTTAACCTCATCGTAGCCCCAGTCCTCGGCCATGCGTGCGCATTCAGCCAAGGCGCGGGGATCGCTGCCGCCCAGTTGTAAGGCCAGCGGATGCTCCAGCGGGTGATAGCTTAAAAAGCGCTGGTGGTCTCCATGAAGCAATGCGCCCGTCGTTACCATTTCTGTGTATAACACGGCCTTTTTGCTTAAAAGACGCCAGAAATAGCGACAATGGGTATCGGACCACTCCATCATGGGGGCGGCGCAAAAGCGATGATCAGGTGAACCAGCAGAAGTAACAGACATACGGTCTAGGTAAGGAAAAAGAGGGCGAATTCTACCACGTAGATTCGCGAATTCCCTTAATGAGCGCCGCAAATTGCATCATTTTGATGGTGTACAATGCGGCGCTTGTGGTTCGCTTGATGCAGACTTCATGAGATTGGATGTATTCAGGTGAGGTAGGTAACGCAGCCATGCTGCAGTAATGTAAGGAAAAGTTATGATCAGACCATCTATTATCCTGGCCGGCGCAGTTTCAATATTCTCTCCTTTTGTTGTGGCTCAGGATGACGAAAACAAACCGTGGACTGTTTCAACGGAGCTGGGGGTTATTGCAACATCGGGTAATACGGAAACCACCAGCGTGCAAGGTAAAATTGATGCGAAACAGCGCCTTACTCGCTGGCACAATCACTATATTTTTAGCGCATTGTTTAAAGAAGATCAGGTGACGCAGGATGACGGCACCAAAATCACGGAAAAAACAGCAGAGAAATATTTCGGCTCCGTCAAAAGTGCGTATCAATTAGAGAGCGAGCATTCCAACTTTTTTGTATTTGGTTCGCATGCTGAAGATGAATTTGGTTCGTATGAGAGATACAGCACTATTGCCGTTGGTTATGGTACCCGTTTGTACAACGGTGAAACCATGCAATTGGATGCAGAAATCGGTCCTGGTTATTTCCGCGGCGAACGCGTGTTGGAAGATGAGAGCATTCAGAAAGAAACCGGTATGATCCTGCGTGGTGCTGCCAGTTTCGCCTGGCAAATAAGCCCCTCAGCAGAGTTTAAGCAAACATTAAGTGTGGAGTCGGGAGACGACAACACTCGCACCGTGGCGGAATCTTCCTTAAGTACGCGCATTAACGATGCGATGCAAATGAAAGTGGGCTTTAACGTAGCCAATGATTCGGATGTTGCACCGGATAAAGAAAATACCGACACTATGACCTACGTTAACCTTGTTTATAATTTTTAAATTTGCGAGAAAAATACATGGCCTTAACCCATATTGATGAACAAGGTAAAGCCAGTATGGTGGACGTCTCCGACAAGCCAATGACTTGTCGTGAGGCGCGGGCTTTTGCGCGTATTTCCATGCAACCGGAAACACTTAAACAAATCCTGAATAACACCTTAAAAAAAGGCGATGTTCTGGCTGTCGCACGTATTGCTGGTATTCAGGCTGCAAAAAAATGTGCTGATCTGATACCACTTTGTCATCCGCTTGCATTGACAAAAGTTGCTGTTGAATTTGAGATTAAAGAAGAATTAAACAGTGTGGATATCTTGAGTTATTGCAAATTGACCGGACAAACCGGCGTTGAGATGGAAGCATTGACTGCTGCCAGTGTAGCCGCGTTAACAATCTACGACATGTGCAAAGCTGTTGATATGGATATGGTGATTCAACAGGTTTGTCTGTTGGAAAAAAAAGGTGGACGACGCGGACATTATCGACGTGAGCTGACGGTTGATGAACATCATGATTAAAGTCTTTTTTTTTGCGAGATTGCGTGAGCAATTGGGTTGTGATTTTGTTGAGATTGAGCACTCCGGCGTAGATACAGTGGAAGATCTTCGACGACGGCTAGGAGAGCAATACCCGCACTGGGTGGGTTTCCTTAACGACAAAAAGCTGCTGGTTGCTGTTAATCAGACACTGGTAAAGGTAGTGCATCCTGTCAAAAAGGGGGATGAAGTGGCTTTTTTCCCTCCGGTTACAGGGGGTTGATATGATTTCAGTTCAGTCTGCGGACTTTGATGTTGCTGCCGAATACACGGCATTGACCAGCAACGATGTCGATGCCGGGGCGGTGGTGTTGTTTGTCGGAAAGGTTCGCGAGCTAAATCTATCGCGTCAGGTCACGGGCCTGTTGCTGGAACATTATCCCGGCATGACCGAGAAAGCGCTGGAAGAAATCCTGGCGGAAGCTCAATCGCGTTGGCACCTTACTCGGTGCCGAATTATTCATCGCATCGGTCTTTTGACATTGGGAGACCAAATCGTGTTGGTGGGTGTCACTAGTCCACACCGTGAACAAGCTTTTGCTGCAGCGGAGTTTCTGATGGATTATTTGAAAACACGCGCACCATTCTGGAAAAAAGAAATGACCCGCGATGGGGATTATTGGGTTGATGCGCAGGAAAAGGATATGGAATCTGCTCAACGGTGGGAGCAGAAAAAATAAAGGGCGCATGTTGCGCCCTTTATTTTTGATTTTACAAATGTCCCGGTTCAGTTTTGGGTGAGGTCTTATATAAACCAGCGTACTTCACACCAAAGAACAGGATAAACACATAACATACGGCGGGTAATAAAAAGGATAATTGCAAACCGAAGATATCGGCCAATGCGCCCTGCATCAACGGAACTAATGCACCGCCGACAATGGCCATACAAAGAATGCCTGAACCCTGACCGGTAAATTTACCCAGCTTGTGTAATGCCATGCTGAAGATTGTCGGGAACATAATAGAATTAAATAACCCTACCGCAATCAGTGCCCACATCGCTGTACGTCCTTCGGAGAAGGTAGCTGCAAGTACAAGCAGGATTGAGCAAGTTGCATTGAAGGCCAGCGTTTTACCTGGACTGATGTAGCGCTCACAGCGAAGCCAATAAAGCGGCCGACCATCGCACCACCCCAGTAATAGCTGACGAAGTGCGCCGCTTCGGCCTCACGCAAGTTCGCAATATTTTTTTCGCCGATAAAATTAATCAAAAAGCTGCCAATACTGACTTCTGCACCAACATACACAAAAATACCGATCGCGCCCAACAAAAGGTGAGCATGCGATAGCGCTGATGGTTTATTGGATGCAATATCACCTTTGAGGTCGTCTTCGTCTTTGTGGACAATCTTCGGCAGTTTGGCGAACGCAAAAAATACAGCCAGGAGCACCAACGCGGAGGCCAGAATCAGGTAGGGGACTTGTACGGAAGCTGCTTCTTTTGCTCGATAAGCTTCCTGTTCTACTGTTGAGAGCAGTTGCAGTTCGGTGGTAGAGAGTACCGCTGTCGACAATATCAAAAGCCCACCAAGATAGGGTGCAATAGTGGTTCCCAAAGAGTTAAATGCCTGGGTCAGTGTCAATCGGCTGGATGCGGTTTGGGCTGGGCCGAGAACTGTGACGTAGGGATTTGCTGCAACCTGAAGCACGGTGATACCCGAAGCCAGGATAAATAAAGCAAGCAAAAAGACGGCATAGCCGGTGATGGACGCGGGATAAAACATGGCGCAACCGATGGCCGCAATAATTAATCCGGTTACCGCGCCCCGTTGATAACCAATTTTTTTGATGAGATAACCGGCTGGTAAAGAGACCACAAAGTAAGCTCCGAAGAAACAGAACTGTACCAGCATGGCCTGCACATAATTGAGTGTGTAAACCGCTTTCAAGTGCGGAATCAGAACGTCATTGAGGCAGGTTAAAAACCCCCACATGAAAAACAAAATAGTGATGATAATGAGTGGAACAGTATGGTCTGCGTTGTCGATGCTATTGTGTTGTTGGTGCGAGCCCTGCGGAATGCTGGCCATATTTCACCTCTTATAATTGGTTTGATTTATGTCTAAAAACCTGAAACGGTTCTTAAATTTTTATTACCGATCTGGAGTGGAGCATGCTGCCGATATCCAGGTGCGCGGTACTATAATGCAAGCTGACAGCGCTGTCACATATTTTGTAACTTGTTGTTTTTTAAACAAAAACTTAGAAGGATTGCCACCGCTTTTGATCTTTTCAAATAGTCAATAATACCCTTGCTGGTTGCAGTTCGTAGGCGGATCGGGGATATTGCAGCTCAATGAAATAAAGTATTCACTGAATAACAATGATGAGGTTGGGAAGAGTGGCTAAAGCAACGATTGATGATGTAGCTGAGTTGGCCGGCGTATCCATCAAGACGGTATCGCGAGTTGTAAATAAAGAACCGAATGTGCGCCCGGAGACAAGAGACAAGGTGCTTATAGCAATAGCTGAGCTGGATTATCGTCCCAATCTCTCCGCCCGTAGTCTTGCTGGCAACCGTTCTTATGTATTGGGATTGTTGTACGGTAATCCCAGTGCTAACTACGTGATTGATATTCAGGAGGGTGTGTTATCCGTCTGCAGGCCTCAGGGATACGATTTGTTGATACACCCTTGCAATCATCGCGACGAAAACCTCACCAAAGAAATTATCGACATGATTCATCAAAAGCGTATTGATGGATTAATCCTTACACCGCCATTATCAGACAATATAAATGTGGTAAACGCTTTGCGAAATATCAACATCCCTTTTGTGCGTGTTGCCCCGACGCGCAGTAAAGAAGTTAGCCCTTATGTGGAGACTAACGATGAGGAAGCTTCGTACGATATGACATGTCAACTAATTGCGATGGGCCACAAAAGAATCGGGTTTATCTGTGGGCACCCGGACCACCTTGCGGTGTCGCACCGCTACGAAGGCTACAAGGCGGCGCTGATTGAAAACAATATTCCTCTCAGCGAAGAGCTGGTGGAACAAGGCTTTAACTCATTTGAGTCCGGCGAAAGCTGTGCATACAATTTATTGCAAAGGAAACCTCGGCCAACGGCGATCTTTGCGGCCAACGATGATATGGCGGCAGGCGTGATGATGGTCGCACACCAAAGTGGAATTAAAATTCCGGATGAGTTATCTGTTGCGGGTTTTGACGATACACCGGTTGCCCATCAGTTGTGGCCTTCACTTTCGACTATTCGCCAGCCAATTCAACAAATGGCGAAGAAGGCAACGGATCTGTTGTTGAAACAATTGCGCGGCAAGGACGTGCAGCTACCGGCAAGCATGTTGAGTTCCAGTCTGATTATGCGCGATTCCACAGGCCCCGCGCCGAAAAAGAAATCAGTTATTGGTTCTAATTAATTGACAAAAAATGCGCCCTCAGGCGCATTTTTTAAAAGGATATGATTCACTCACCACGCATGGTCAATGCGGTATTGATCAACCAGGCGGCAGAGCCAACGAGGGCAGCAGTATCATTGATAATCATATTGACGGAGATGTCGCTGACGTAACCGCTCATTGGGCCTTTATGTTTAAAGCGGCTGACAAAGTCGGTCTGCGGAATAAAGCTGGCAATCTTCGGAATGATTCCGCCTCCCAGATACACTCCACCTTTCGCACCCAGCGACAAGGCTTTGTCTCCCGCGACACTGCCCAGGATGTTACAAAAGGTTATCAATGCTTCCCGACAGGTTGGGTCTTCATCGGCCAATCCTTTGGTGCTGACATCAGCGGGTGTGAAATGCTGAGCCGGTGTGCCATTGATATGAGAAAGCGCGCGGTAAATAGAAACCAGGCCGCGGCCGGAGAGAATGTCTTCAATAGAGACATGGTCATCGGTTTGTGCCAAAAACGCACGAATGGCCATTTCTTTATCGTTGGTCGGGGCAAAGCTACAGTGCCCACCTTCGGTTGGAAGAATCTTCCAGCCGCGTTGGGTTTGGGTGTGATCAGGGACCAGTGCAGCCATACCGAAACCGGTTCCCGGGCCAAGTACGACGATAGCCGCATCATAACTGGTTTTGGCGGTATACAGTGGTTTGATGTCCTGCGCGGGCAAGAAAGGAGTGGCATAAGCCAGCGCGGCAAAATCGTTGATTACATCCAGAGCCTTCATGCCTAGCTCTACACGAAGCTCTTCGATGGAAAATTTCCAATTCAGGTTGGTCATCTGCGCCCAACCTTTTTCAATAGGGCCCGCTATGGCCAAACAGGCAAAGGGCGGAAGTGCTGCGCCTACGTCACTGCAATAGGCTTTAATCATTGTGGCGATGTCGGGGTAATTGGCGCACTTCAAGGTTTTTTGTTGCTGGGCACCGTAATTCTGTTGGCCCGCATTCGTGCTCAATTCAACCAGACCAAAACGCGCATTGGTACCGCCAATGTCTGCTACCAGTAACTGACTCATGCTTCTCCTCAATTTTATATATCAATACTGTTGTTATATCGCATTGCAACCCGAAGCGAGGCGCATGGCGTAGCTATGTTGAGCTATGCTGATTTCGAAGCAAAAAGCGATGCCGAAAGATATTCGCAAGAGTAACGACACCGGAACCAGCATTCAAGGCCGGCGCAGTGTAGTTATCATTGACAGCGCTGTCAATAAGTAGTAGCTTCCCAGCGGACCGGGAGTTTGTAGAGGTAAAAATGACGATAAGCCTGCTCAATCGCCGATTTTCCGCCCTAAAATCGACGAATATTAATTATTCATAGATGAAAATATGTCATAAAACGTAAAGTTAGTGCGCTCCTCTGTGGGCAACTGCTACCTTTTATACATGAATCGTTAATGAGCTTTTCCCTTACGCGATTTCATTAAAAGTTTGCGACCATCCTCTGTTTTTCGAGTAGATAACCCCTAATCCGGCTATAGATGTACGCTTTTAACAGGTTGATAACTATGAAAAATAAAACGAATATTCGCTTTCTGTTTGCAGGAGCGGTTTCGGCAGTATTGTTCGGCTTCCTTTCAGGTTGCGACAACACCACCACCACAACAACATATGAAACAACTTCCTCTTCGCCGGTAGTTACCTCATCGACTTCGCCCCAACAAGTTGAATGGCCGGCAATTTCCAGCGCAATTAAAAAAGATCCGGTGCTGGAAGCCAAAATTGATGAGCTCATGGCGCGGATGACGCTGGATGAGAAAATCGGCCAGTTGGTGCAACCGGAGATCAAACAAGTTACGCCGGAAGACATTAAAAAATACCATGTCGGGTCCGTGCTTAATGGCGGTGGGACCACACCGGGAAACAACAAATATGCAAAACTCGAAGACTGGGTTGCTTTAGCCGACAGCTTTTACCATGCCTCGGTTGATAAAAGTGATGGTCGTGTGGGTATCCCGATCATCTGGGGGACGGATGCCGTCCACGGTCTTGGCAATGTCATTGGCGCCACCTTGTTTCCTCATAATATTGGTTTGGGTGCAACCCATAACCCGGAACTCATCAAACAGGTCGGAGCGGTGACTGCGCGAGAAATTGCAGCCACTGGGCTGGACTGGAACTTTTCCCCCACTGTTGCCGTTGCCCGCGATGACCGCTGGGGCCGTGCTTACGAGGCTTATTCAGAAGATCCTGAAATTGTCCGCGCCTATGCCGGAAAGATGGTTGAGGGTTTACAGGGTATCGGTGGGTCCGATGCTTTTTTAACTGAGAGTCACGTCATTGCCACCGCTAAACACTTTATCGGTGATGGCGGTACATTAAATGGTGTGGATCGCGGAGCAACCCAGGGTGATGAGAAACACCTGCGCGATATCCATGGGGCTGGTTACTTCAGTGCGCTGGAGGCAGGGGTGCAAGTGGTGATGGCGTCGTTCACCAGTTGGCAAGATACGCGCATGCACGGCCATAAATATCTATTAACCGATGTGCTTAAAGGGCAGATGGGATTTGACGGCCTGGTGGTGGGTGATTGGAGTGGCCACGGTTTTATACCCGGTTGTACCGCCTTGAATTGTCCGGATTCCATCAATGCCGGTCTTGATATTTATATGGTTCCGGAACCGGAGTGGAAAGAGCTTTATAACAATCTGTTAGAGCAAGCCAAAACGGGTGTTATTCCCATGGCGCGTGTTGATGATGCGGTGCGCCGTATTCTCCGGGTGAAGATGCGTGCAGGTTTGTTTGAGCGCGGTGCACCATCTACCCGTGAATTGGCTGGTAAGGAGAATGTTCTGGGCGCGCCAGAGCATCGCGCTGTTGCTCGACAGGCTGTCCGCGAATCGCTGGTTATGCTGAAGAATAAAAATGGGCTGTTGCCATTAGCGCGCAATCAAAAAGTATTGGTGGCCGGCGATGGTGCTGACAATATTGGCAAGCAAACGGGAGGCTGGTCCATTTCCTGGCAGGGTACGGGCAATGTTAATTCAGACTTTCCGGGTGCGAGTTCTATCTTTGCTGGCATAAGCGATGTAGTCACATCGGCAGGTGGCACTGCCATATTAAGTGTTGATGGTTCGTTCAGTGAAAAACCCGATGTTGCTATCGTTGTGTTTGGCGAAGATCCCTATGCAGAAATGCAGGGGGATGTGGGCAATCTTGCTTATAAGCCACGTGACGCCAGTGATCTGGAACTATTGAAAAAACTGCGTAGCCAAGGTGTTCCTGTGGTGTCATTGTTCATCTCCGGTCGTCCGCTGTGGGTTAATAAAGAGTTGAATGCTTCCGATGCATTTGTCGCTATCTGGCAGCCGGGTACGGAAGGCGCGGGCATCGCCGATGTCATCTTCAAAAATGCCGAAGGTGAAATCAATCACGACATGAAAGGGCGCCTGACTTTTTCCTGGCCCAAGCGCCCGGACCAAGGTCCGCTTAATCGCGGTGATGAAAATTATGATCCACTGTTTCCCTACGGTTTCGGTTTAAGTTATGCCGATAAGGACACCTTGGGTGATGATCTGCCGGAAGAAGGTGTACAGCTCGCCGAAGCACTGGATGTTCTGGAAATCTTTAACCGCCGCCCGCTCGATCCCTGGTCGTTGGAGATTATCGGCAACCAAAATGATCGTATGACCATGACCAGCAACACCATGAAAGCTTCATCGCTGATGATTGAAGCCGTTGACCGCAATGAACAACAGGATGCGCGTCGTGTGGTGTGGAACGGCAGTGGCAGCGGGCAGGTTGCGCTCTCGGCGGAAAATCGCCAGGATTTTATCAACTACCTGAAATCCAGCTCGGCCCTTGTGTTTGACATCAAGGTTGATGCGGCGCCTGGCAATACGACCTATTTGCGCTTGGGGTGTGGTTCTTATTGTGCCTCAGATATTGATTTCACTGCGCGCCTCAACGCTCTTGCTGGCGAGGGATGGCAAACGGTAACCGTCGCCCTGGCATGCTTCCCGGAATCCGGTGCCAACTTTGGTGTTGCCCAACCACCCAGTGAATTTTTCACGCAGGTACTGCAACCTTTCTCATTGATTACCTCTGGCTCGCTGGATATCACCTTCGCTAACGTTCGTGTCGTAAAAGGCGCGGCGGAGGGCGAGGCAGGCAAATGTAATTAGTAATCCAGGCCTCGTGCTAGCGAGGCAAGAAAGCCATACAGAGGTTCTGTGTGGCTTTTTTTATGCGGCCAGCTTTATTGCACGAGATCAGGCAAATCCGTGCGGGCCAATAAAATTAAACACTGCTATTGGCAGTATCAGGAGCTTGTTGTAGGGAGACACTTAACAAAACTATTACATGAATGATTGCATTGGAGAGTTTATCAACATGCGAAGTCAGCAAACTTCCGTCACCTGGCCCCGACTCATTTCTGCTGTTAAGCAAGACCCGCTGATTGAACAAAAAATCGAAGATATTCTGGCGCAGATGAGCATAGAAGAAAAAGTGGGGCAAATGATCCAGCCGGAGATACGTTATGTAACGCCGCAAGATATCAAAGATTTCCATATTGGTTCGGTGTTGAATGGCGGTGGCTCGGTTCCCAACGGCAATCGTTTTGCAAAGGCGGAAGATTGGCTTGCGATGGCAGATGGTTTTTATCATGCCTCGATGGATGACAGTGATGGCAACGTTGCTGTGCCGATCATCTGGGGCACTGATGCAGTACACGGTGTGGGTAATCTGGTTGGAGCCACGTTATTTCCGCACAACATCGCGCTGGGGGCAGCCAACAACCCTGAGCTTATTCAAAAAATCGGTGAAATTACTGCAAGAGAAATTGCGGTTACAGGATTGGACTGGGATTTTTCACCCACGGTTGCTGTTGTGCGTGATGATCGTTGGGGGCGCACCTATGAGTCCTATTCAGAAGATCCCGCTATTGTTCGCGCCTACGCAGGTAAGATGGTGGAGGGACTGCAGGGGAACGCGGCTACGGATGAATGCCTTGATCAATATCATATTATTGCCACCGCAAAACATTTTTTGGGTGATGGTGGTACAGTAAACGGTATTGATCGCGGCGACAATAAAGATGATGAGGTTACGCTGCGCGATATCCATGCCGCTGGCTACATGAGTGCGATAGAAGCCGGTGTGCAAACCGTAATGGCTTCATTCAACAGTTGGCACGGTGAGCGGATGCACGGACACCAATATTTGCTGACGGAGGTGCTGAAGAACCAGATGGGTTTCGATGGCTTCGTGGTAGGCGATTGGAATGGCCACGGTTTTATCAAAGGGGCATCGGTGCTGGATTGCCCTCAGGCCATTAATGCTGGATTGGATATGTTCATGGTGCCCGATCCGGAATGGAAAACCTTATTCAATAATACGGTTGATCAGATCAAAACCGGCGTCATACCATTAAGCCGTGCAGATGATGCGGTACGCCGTATCTTGCGAGTCAAATTGCGTGCAAGGTTATTTGAAAAAGGTGCACCATCTACGCGTCCATTAGCGGGTAAAGATAAATTGCTCGGCGCACCGGAGCATCGCGCAGTGGCTCGCCAGGCAGTACGCGAATCCCTTGTGTTATTAAAAAATAAAAACAATCTGTTGCCTCTATCACCGTCGCTTAACATTTTGGTTGCAGGCGATGGCGCAGATAATATTTCCAAACAAACTGGTGGGTGGTCTATCACCTGGCAAGGTACAGGCAACACCATGGCAGATTTCCCTGGTGCCACTACCTTGCTCATGGGAATGACCGAAGTGGTGGAGCGTGCAGGCGGCAAGCTTCTGCACAGCCCGGACGGCACATTTACGGAAAAACCCGATGTAGCCATTGTTGTGTTTGGGGAGGATTCCTACGCAGAAATGCAAGGCGATGTGCAGAACCTGCTTTACAAGCCGGCAAATAATAATGATCGCGAGCTGCTGAAAAAGCTGAAAGCTGCTGATATTCCGGTAGTCTCGCTTTTCATAACGGGACGTCCGCTCTGGATAAATCAGGAACTGAATCAATCAGATGCATTTATGGTGATCTGGCAGCCAGGTACAGAAGGTGACGGTGTTGCCGATGTGATCTTTAAAGCGACCGACGGAAAGATCCAGCACGATGTAAAAGGTCGCCTGACCTTTTCATGGCCCAAGCGCCCCGACCAAGGACCGTTAAACATCGGTGATGAAAGTTACGATCCATTATTCCCCTATGGCTATGGTTTGCGTTATGGAGACCTGGACACGTTAGGCGATGATTTGCCGGAAGAGGGCATTACAGTTCAGGAAACAACAAATGTATTGGAGGTCTTTAATCGCCGTCCAATGACCCCTTGGCATATTGAACTGGAAGGTGGGAAAAATGATCGCGCGGTAATGAACGGCAATATTGCGCAGGTGTCGACCTTGACTGCAACCGTTGTTGATCGTGAAGTGCAGGAAGATGCCCGTCGTGTCGTATGGAATGGAGCAGGCACGGGCTTGGTGGCATTGTCCACAGAAAATCGTCAGGTGCTGATTGATTACCTTAACGAACAGGGTGTTCTCGAATTTGATGTCAAGGTTGATAAAGCGCCGACTGCCGATGTTATTCTGCGCATTGGTTGTGGGCCTTCATGCAATTCCGATTTGCCGATCACCGACAAGATCAATGCGATAGTTAATACTGGCTGGCGTCGTTTAACCGTAGATCTCGCCTGCTTTCCTGATGTTGGGTCAGACTTCGGTTTAGTCTTGCCGCCGAAAGAATTTTTTCACCTCGTGCTTGAACCCTTTACCTTGGTAACCGACGGAGAACTGGATATCAGCTTCGCCAATATTCGTTTAGTTAAAAATGCTGCGGCAGGCCGATCCATACGCGTTGAGTAATTTCCTTGCTACCTGAAAGTCGCACTGCGGCTTTCAGGAATGCCCCCTGATCAGTAATTGTATAGCCCCGCACCACCTCAATGCGTTTGCATCTTCTTAACTCCGCATACCAACGTTCGATGAAAAATTTTCAAGTCTCAATACGGTGCATAACATAACGATATCGTGCATGAATATGTATCTTTATTGTGCCTACACCAATGTCTGATTGCTTACTAATGCAGCACAATTTTTAGTGACTCCCAACGCTTGGGCGTTACTAATTTTTATCAAGTCCGATGTAAATAAAACGTATTTTCGTTATCTCATTGATTTTTCTCATTTAACAACTCACATACAAACCTAAAGAACTTTCTGGCATAAGCCTTGCTAAATTGTGTTCCAGTCACGTGGCGTGCAACGGGCTGTTACATAAAAATTTTCAAAGATTACCGTTGTTTTAAAGTGGTGCGATGTTCAAGTTGATCTGCAACATCATGCAGCATTTTTTCGCAGGAGCGTTGACCACACACAATCAAACTCTGGAGAAGGCTTTATGAAAAAATACATGGCTTACTGCCTTGGTGCTGTTGTTGGAACTCTATCTTTGGCTCCTCATGCAATCGCAAATGAAAATCTGACAGAGGCCTTTCAAAAAAGCACCGTCAAGGTAAATTTTCGTCTGCGATATGAGGATGTCAGTTGGGACGGGTTGGAGGACTCCGATGCGTTTACGCTCCGTTCACGCTTCTCTTATCAGTCGGGTGCTTATAATGGGTTTGCTTTTGCGGCGGAGTTTGATGATGTGCGCGAGTTGGACGATGTCGATTACCGCACGGCGGCTAATGATCTTTCCAATCCCGGTACGGCTATTATCGCGGATCCTGAAGGAACGGAAGTTAATCAGGCATTCGTGTCATACGACAATTTCAGTACGCAATTCAAATACGGTCGGCAGCGCATTATTCTGGACAACCAGCGGTTTATCGGAGCAGTAGGTTGGCGCCAGAACGAGCAGACATATGATGCATTTTCGATTACTAGTAAAGGCTTGGCTGACACCCAGCTGTTTTATGCATACGTTACGAATGTTAATCGGGTATTTGGCGAAGACAATCTGATCGGTGATCACGATCAGGAAACCCATTTGCTGAATGTAAATTATGCTGGCTTCGGCGTTGGCAAAATATCGCTGTACGCCTATCTCATCGATAACCTGACTGCACCGACACTGGCGAGTGATACCTATGGTGCTCGCTGGATGGGACGTGTTAACTCAATCTTTGGTTACAACCTGGAATACGCGACGCAATCAGAAGGGGGGGATAATCCAATAACCTATTCAGCTGACTACATGCTGGCTGAAGGCTTGGTTACTCTGGGTAAATTCACCACGACCTTGGGTTATGAATTGCTTGGTTCTGATGATGGCGTAGTAGGTTTTGCCACACCGCTTGCCACCTTACATGCTTTCCAGGGGTGGGCAGATCGTTTTCTGGATACACCGGCCAATGGTATTGAGGATATATATGTGACCTTGGCAACCAACCTTGCCGGAATACAATTCGTTGCTGCTTATCACGAGCTGGCGTCGGATGTGAATGGTATAGATTACGGTACAGAGTGGGATGTCAGCGCGAGTAGAAAGTGGGGCCCTGTTGTTTATACGGCGAAATTTGCTGATTATTCTGCAGATGATTTTGGTTCTGATACCACCAAGTTTTGGTTGATGGCGGATATCAATTTCTAATAACTTTTGAGGTACAAATAAAAAGGGCTGCAGTTGCAGCCCTTTTTTGCAAATGATGAAACTTATTTGCTTGGGTAATCACGCTGAACGCTACCAGTATAAAGTTGGCGCGGGCGGCCGATCTTGTATGCTGAACCAACCATTTCATCCCAATGAGCATACCAGCCCACTGCACGGCCGGTGGCGAAGATAACAGTAAACATTTCAGTAGGAATACCGATGGCCTTCATGATAATGCCGGAGTAAAAATCCACATTTGGATACAATTTTTTCTGAATGAAATATTCATCTTCCAGTGCAATTTTTTCCAGACGTTTGGCTATCGCCAGTAGAGGATCGTTTTCCAATCCTAATTCAGCCAACACTTCATCGCAGGTTTGCTTCATGACTTTGGCGCGAGGGTCAAAGTTTTTGTAAACGCGGTGACCGAAACCCATCAGGCGGAACGGATCATTTTTGTCTTTTGCTTTGGCAACGAATTTGTCAATGTTGTCCACGCTGCCGATTTCTTCCAGCATTTTTAATACAGCTTCGTTAGCACCGCCGTGGGCGGGCCCCCACAAAGTTGCAATACCCGCTGCGATAGCGGCAAACGGGTTGGTGCCGGAAGAACCTGAGAGGCGTACCGTTGACGTTGATGCATTTTGCTCGTGGTCCGCATGAAGAATAAAAATGCGATCCATAGCTTTGGCCAGCACTTGACTCACTTTGGATGTCTGGCCTGCTTTGCCGAAAGTCATGTTTAAATAATTTTCTGCATAACCGAGCGCGCTGTCGGGAGCGATAAACTCTTCACCCTGGCTGTGTTTATAAACCATGGCAGCCAAGGTGGGCATTTGGCCGATTAAACGTTGCGCCGTGACTTTGCGATCTTCTTCTTGAGTGATATCAAGCCCTTCGTTGTAAACGGCGGCGAGTGCAGCTACTGCACTACACAGAATTGCCATGGGGTGCGCATCGCGTTTAAAGGTTTTGATGAGAGCAGCTACAGAAGGATCGACAGCGGAGTGGTTTTTAACGGCGTTGGTGAATTCTTGCTTTTGCGTATCGTTTGGAAGTTCGCCATTTAGTAGCAGGTAACAGGTTTCGAGGTAATCAGAGTGGTCAGCTAATTGATCAATGGGGTAACCACGGTGGAGCAGAATACCTTTTTCGCCATCAATGAATGTAATCTTGGATTCACATGAGGCGGTGGACATAAAGCCCGGATCGAAGGTAAAAAAGCCGTTCTTGGTAATGCTGGTAACGTCGATAACGTCAGGACCGGTAGAGCTGTTATAGATGGGCAGCTCAATTGCCGCATCCAAGCCGTCTACCGTTAAGTGTGCTTTCTTGTCAGTCATTACTGACTCCTGTAGTTACTAATAAAGGCTTACGTACATGGCAGGAGGCCAAGACAGGTTGATAAACGGGGCACAACTATAAGGATAGATTTAGCTTTGTCAAATTGTGGGGAGTCCGTTTGCGGTCGGCATTATAGATGACTTACCACGCTGGATGATAGCTTTTGCCTTTATTTACCCCATGGGACGCGCTACGGTTCCTGTTTCGCTTTTTGGTTGGCAGCGCTGTCAATTTTAATTGTTTCCATCAATCACTCTGATAAAAAATCCTGGCATATATTGCCTCTGCACTTTTATGGCGCGGGTTTGTTTGCTGATGTTCTCTTTTGATGCGTAATTGGTAGTAAAGCTGTTTGAAAACGATAAATTTCTGTGGATTTGATTGCCATTTTGGGTCGGCTTTTTGTTTGTGTTTCTGAGGTTCCCTCTCTATAATACGGCGCGACTTGCAGGATGCGGCTGGTGACAACCTTTAACTCTCCTGTTTTTATTGAAATCTGCTATCAGTAACTCGTGGTACAGGGTCGATTTGGACGATAGGTTGAGGTAAAGCGTTGGTCCCAACGCTCATTCTTAAAACCTGCCCGCGATGGGCAAAAAGGTGACTATCAACCGTGAACAAAAAAAGACCTGTCAATCTCGATATATCCACTATTACACTTCCTATCACCGCTTACGTCTCTATCCTTCATCGCATTTCTGGTGTTGTCCTTTTTGCTGGCATGGCCGTACTACTATGGCTGTTGGACGCAAGTCTGGCCTCTGAGGAGAGCTTTGGTGCGATGAAAGAGTCCCTGAATAATCCGGTTTATAAGTTCGTACTCTGGGGCGTACTTTCTGTACTCGCCTATCACACTGTTGCTGGTGTACGTCACCTGACAATGGATGGCGGAGTGGGTGAGACCTTAAAGGGTGGTCGATTGGGTGCCAAGCTTGTGGTGCTGTTGGCCATAGTATTGATCGTAATAGCCGGAGTGTGGATATGGTAACCGCAGTAACCAGTTTTGGTCGTAGTGGTTTGTATGATTGGTTGATTCAGCGCGTTGGCGCTGTGGTATTGACAGCCTATACAATCTTTCTTGTCGTTTACATTGCCATAAATCCTGACCTGGATTTTGCCCAGTGGAGCGCGCTCTATAATCAGCTATGGATGCGTATCTTCAGTCTGCTTGCTCTTATTTCATTTATTACACATGCCTGGATCGGGCTTTGGTCTGTCTTGACGGACTATCTCACCAACCGTTTGTTGGGAGCCAAGGCTACTGTGTTGCGCCTTGTTGCGCAGACAGTATTGGGTGTTGCCGCTGTGACCTACCTGGTCTGGGGCGTTGAAATTTTGTGGGGACTCTAGGCAGATGGCTAACATGCGAACAATCTCATTCGACGGTATTGTTATCGGTGGCGGTGGCGCGGGCATGCGCGCTGCGCTACAGCTGGCACAATCCGGTTATAAAACAGCAGTAATTACCAAGGTATTTCCAACTCGCTCGCACACGGTATCAGCCCAGGGTGGTATCACCTGCGCAATTGCAAGCTCAGATCCGAACGATGACTGGCGCTGGCACATGTATGACACCGTCAAAGGGTCCGATTACATTGGCGACCAAGATGCTATTGAGTACATGTGTTCTGTTGGTCCAGAGGCCGTTTTTGAGCTGGAGCATATGGGCTTGCCGTTTTCCCGCACGGAAAATGGTCGTATTTATCAGCGCCCCTTCGGTGGACAATCAAAAGATTTTGGTAAAGGTGGTCAAGCGGCGCGTACTTGCGCAGCAGCGGACCGCACCGGCCATGCACTTCTGCATACCCTCTATCAGGGCAACCTCAAAAACAAAACTGTTTTTCTGAACGAATGGTTCGCCGTTGATCTGGTAAAAAATCAGGATGGCGCCGTTGTCGGCGTCATAGCAATCAATATCGAAGACGGTGAAACGGTGTATGTCAAAGCCAAGGCCACCGTCTTAGCAACTGGTGGTGCTGGCCGTATTTATGCTTCTACTACCAATGCCCACATCAACACCGGTGACGGGATCGGTATGGCGTTGCGCGCCGGTTTCCCGGTGCAGGATATCGAGATGTGGCAATTCCACCCGACTGGTATTGCCGGCGCCGGTGTGTTGGTTACAGAAGGGTGTCGCGGTGAAGGTGGTTACCTGATCAATAAAGATGGCGAACGCTTTATGGAGCGTTATGCTCCTAACGCCAAAGACCTTGCCGGTCGTGATGTTGTGGCTCGCTCAATGGTTCAGGAAATCCTGGAGGGGCGTGGCTGCGGCCCGAACGGTGATCACGTGCTGCTTAAGCTTGATCATCTGGGTGAGGAGGTACTTGAAAGTAAGTTGCCTGGTATATGTGAGTTGTCACGTACCTTCGCGCACGTCGATCCTGTTTATGCACCCATTCCGGTTGTACCAACGTGCCATTATATGATGGGCGGCGTACCAACCAATGTGAACGGCCAGGCGTTGATGGTTGATGCGAGTGGTAAAGATGTTGTCATCGATGGCCTCTACGCTTGCGGAGAAGTGGCGTGTGTCTCTGTGCACGGCGCCAATCGTCTCGGCGGAAACTCGCTGCTGGATCTGGTGGTATTTGGTCGCGCGGCAGGTTTGTACATCGAAAAAGCGCTGCGTGAAGGCATTGAGCAGCGTGACGCTACCCAGTCCGATATAGAAACCTCGATGGCTCGCCTGAACAAAATTAACACCTCAACCAGCGGTGAAAGCGCTGCTGTAC